>JAJUIX010000231.1 GCA_029267455.1 Enteractinococcus sp.
CCAGGCGAGGACGAGGCTCCCGGCGATGGGGAAGAGACGCCAGGCGACGATGAAACGCCTGAGCCCGCTGTTGAACCTGCACTCACCGTGGCACAGGACGAAATTCTCCTCGAGGATTTCGTTGGTGACTCTGAAGAGGGCACCGGTGTGCTCCACCGCGTCGTAGGTGCCGCTCCTGGTAGTACGGTTGAATACACTGTCGAAACCCCGAACAATATCGTACCGTTCGACAGCTCTGGGATTGCTGATGAAGAAGGTGTACTGGAGTTCTGGATCCACGGTTACGACATCGCTGACCCTTCCGTCTACCTAGGCAATTACACCACTACCGTCACCTTTGAAGATGTAGATGGCGAAACTCAGGAACTGTCTGCTGATTTCACGGTCGTAGACGGTACTGAAGGAAACGACGAGGGCACTGATGGGGACGACCAAGATGATACTGGCGACGAAGTCACTCCAGTAGTTGACACAGAAGACCCAGAAGACTCCACGGCCGATGATGAAGATGACGCACCAGCTCTCGGTAGCGCCGAGCAGCTAGCCGACACCGGTGCAAGTGGCGCTCAGCTGGCCTGGATTGCCGGCGGTCTCCTCGCACTGGGTGGCGCATTCGTACTCTTTGCGAACCGCGCACGTTGGTTCGGACGTAAGAACTAACCCACTCTGAACTAGCGCAAAAGGCGGCTTCTCCGGGTCTCATGACCTGGGAAGTCGCCTTTTTGTTCCTCACTGCAAAGCCTGGAAGCTACGGCAGGAAGCGCAGCTTATCGCCGAGAGACCAACGTCGAGTAGAGCGGTCCTGTCGTCGTCACCGTCGAGTTCATATACTGACAGCATGTCTGAAATTTTAGAACCAGTCACTGTGCCACGTTTGACGACCACGGCCTCGGGTGGCGGATGCGCTTGTAAGATCCCGCCCGGCGAACTTGAAGAAGCTGTCGCGCAACTGGCCGGCCAGGATTACGAGGACGTCATTGTAGGCGTCGATGACGGCGATGATGCCGCCGCTGTCCGGCTCGAGGGTGACACCGCTATCTTATCGACGGCGGACTTTTTCACCCCGGTTGTGGATTCAGCGTATGACTGGGGTCGGATTGCCGCGGCAAATGCGATGAGCGATATTTACGCGATGGGTGGCCGCCCGATCGTGGCCATTAATTTGATGGGCTGGCCGCGCGGTGTGTTACCCGCTGAGCTGATGACCGAGGTGTTGGCGGGCGGTCTAGCGATGGGCCGAGAGGCCTCTTGCCCGGTGATCGGTGGCCACACGGTCGATGATCCCGAGCCGAAATATGGGATGGCGGTGACCGGTGTCGCCTCTGCCGACCAGCTACTGCGCAATGATGCAGCCGAAGCTGGTTTGCCGTTGACCTTGACCAAGCCGATTGGCCTGGGGCTATTGAATAACCGGCACAAAGCCACCGGTGAAGTGTTCGAAGCTGCTATCGCCACGATGACGACGTTGAATAAGACCGCAGCTGAGCAGGCGGTAGCCGCCGGGGTAAAGGCAGCAACGGATGTGACTGGTTTCGGTTTATTGGGCCATTTATACAAGATGATGCGGGCTTCCGGTACGGGTGCTGTCATTGAGCGCAATGCCGTGCCGCTGGTTGAGGGCGCAGCCGAAGCGCTGCGCGATGGCTACATCTCCGGTGGCACCCGACGCAACTTGGATTGGGTCTCCGACCATGTTGAGTCGGGCAGCGGGATCACTGCGGAAGATTTGTTGCTATTGGCTGATGCGCAAACCTCAGGTGGGCTGCTGGTCGTCGGCGAGCTGCCCGGGCATCCCGTGATTGGCTACACCACCGACCGCGCTGGGATTGTTGAGGTCCGTTAGCCCACGGTGGTGATGGAGTCGTCGACAATGCCTTGGGCCCGCCGTGCTTCGAGCCGGGCTTTCTGTGGCTCGACGACGCGGCGTGGATCCTTCGTTGACGCTAGGCCTGCGTCGAGGATCGCCGAACGGGTCAACAGTGAGGCTCCGGCTAGTGCTGCACCCGAGGCGATCGCCGCGATTCGATTGCCCCCGAATAGCGCGGCTCCGATACCTCCGGCAACGGTAAGCCGTTTGGCCCAACGGAGCCGTTTGCCGGGCTTACCGGTGTGTAGCGGTTCGGCTTCGGCCGGGTGCATCGGTTCGGTGAGTTTCTCCGCAAAGTACAGGTCTGATGCGGCTCCGACGGTCGCGAACACTCGTGCTGGACGGGTCTGGGCGGTTGGCGTGAGCATCATCGCGACGCCGGAGGAGGCCATTGCAGCTGACGATACAAACAGGTAGGAAAGGTTATCTTTGGCAGCGTTCCACGTAGGTACCGACGTATCAGCTAGCAGTGCGCCAGTATAAGAAGCCAGAGGCGGTCCGAAAAGAGCGGCAACAGCGCCGGCTGGTTTTTCTAAAGCGTTCAGGACGGAACGTAGCACACCCAGTGGAATTTTCTCGCCGGTCAGCTGGTCGATCTCTTTGGCAGCTACCACACCTGCGCTGGTCCCGAAGGTTGCCAGAATCCAGGTGCCCATGTTCATAGGCGACGAGGGTTTGAACGTGCGCATCATGTGATGGAATCGTTCAGGCCGTCCTAGATCGAGGATAAGGAATCCTGCACCCGC
>JAJUIX010000055.1 GCA_029267455.1 Enteractinococcus sp.
CTGATCGACGACATGATCGACACCGGCGGCACCATCGCTGGTGCCGTCAAGATCCTGCGCGATGCAGGGGCCGCTGAAGTGATCATTGCCGCTACCCACGCTGTTTTCTCAGATCCAGCAGCAGAACGGTTAGCAAACTCTGGCGCCTCCGAGGTCGTTGTGACCAACACCCTGCCGCTGCCGGAAGAAAAGCGCTTCGATAACCTGACGGTGCTGTCCGTTGCGCCAGTGTTGGCCAACGCGATTCGCGAAGTATTCGAAGACGGATCGGTCACCAGCCTCTTCGACGGCAACGTCTAAACGCTTTCAAAACTCGGTATTTGCCCGTCACCACATTCTGGTGGCGGGCAAATTCGTCTCCGCTAGAAGCAAGTGCTATAGTGGTGATTCGTTGCCCAGGCGAGGGAGTCTCACCCACTCCGTGATCGACGAGGCTTTGTAGAACAGCAACGTGTTGTTTTGCAGTTCCTGCCTGGAAAATATCAGTGCATCCGCACATCGAAACACACAGGAGGAATGAACATGGCTGTTGACTACGTAGACCTCACCGTAGAAACTCGCACCGACTTTGGTAAAGGTGCATCCCGCCGTGCACGCCGCGACGGCTACATCCCCGCCGTACTCTACGGTCACGGGGAAGAACCACGTCACTTACTGCTGCCACGCCACGATGGTTTCCTGGCGCTGCGTAACCCCAACCAGCTGCTGCGCTTGGTTGAAGGTGACAACACCGAAATGGCGCTGCCAAAAGATATCCAGCGCAACCCACTCAAAGATGAAATCGACCACGTTGACTTGGTCATCGTGCGCCGTGGTGAACGCGTCACCGTTGACGTATGGGTAGAAGTCATCGGTGAACCTGCACCAGATCACACCTACGTGCTAGACGTCAACAGCATCCCGGTCGAAGCTGACGCCCTGGATCTGCCTGAACACGTTCAGATCGACCTGACCGACCGCACCGCTGGCCAACACGTCTACGGAACAGACGTCATCCTGCCAGAAGGCGTCACCCTGGATGTCGAAGATCCAGAAGAATACCTCATCGCCACCGTCGACGAAGTGGTTGAGCAGGATCTTGGTGAAGACCTTGAAGAAGGTACTGAAGAGGTCCCAACCGTAGCTGAAGAAGAAGCTGCGGAACAAGACAACGAGTAAGCTACCGCTTGACTACTTCATCTATAGGAGAGCTTGATCCCACCACCGGACCAGTGCTTGTGGTGGGATTGGGCAACCCCGGCGAGCGGTATGCGGCCACCCGACACAACATAGGTCACATGGTGGTCAACGAACTCGCCGATCGCAATGCTCAACGCTGGAAAACCCATAAAGCCGGTGCTGCGGTAGCTGAATTCCGGCACGGTATCGGCGGACCAAAAATCGTTCTGGCCAAACCGGCCACGTACATGAACCTGTCGGGTAAACCCGTGGCCGCGCTGTTGAAATTTTTCAAAACAGGTCCAGAAAACCTGATCGTCGTCCACGATGAACTTGATATAGATTTCGATACGCTTCGAATCAAACGTGGTGGAGGAGAAGGCGGACACAACGGGCTGAAGTCAACTTCGCAGGCGTTGGGCACCAAAGACTACCTACGGGTCCGAGTCGGCATCGGTCGCCCGCCCGGGCGGATGTCTCCGGCAGACTACGTGCTGCGGCCCTTTTCTTCGACCGAACAGCAGACCCTTCCCATGCACGTCGATCGAGCAGCCGACGCCGTTGAGTCGTTGGTAGAACACGGTCTCACGGTGACGCAAAACCGCTTCCATTAATGTTGCGATGGACATGGCAGCGGGATGATCCCAGAGAACCATCCCGCCATGCACCTTGTGACCTGAGTTAGTGGTCTTGGAGCCAGGTTTCCAATTTCTTGGTCATCTCGGTCAGCACGCGGCCTACCTGTGGTTCTGCCATCTTGGCTATCTTCGAACCCATTACTGGGATAGAAGATTTTAATGACCCCGAGACCTCCACAACGGTTCCGGTACCGTCTGCAGTTGGATGCAGTTTCATGGTGGCAGTACCAGTTGCTTTTGCAATGGGGACTTTGATGGTGGCATTGGCATCCCGTGAACCGTCTCCGGCAGCTGCTGACCATGCTTCGGACTGTTCTATGTTTACCCGCCCTTTCACGAATCGCTGCACCGCCGAGGGCAAACGATCAGCAACTTGTTCACCGTCAAGGCTGCGGTGAATCGTCACCGATACGGTATCACTGGCAGCAGGTTGCGCCGGCTCCACTTGGAACTTATCGATTCGGGCGCGAAGGCTGTCAGCAAAATAAATCTGGAAGTTTTCGCTGATCAGCCCCTCAAATACTCGTTGCGGGGGGTAGGAAACGGTCGTGGATTCGGAGAAGGCCATGGCTTTCCTCTCTCTGCTGCTCGCTAACAGTGGATAGAAGGTAAGTGTAGACGATGCAGATATGAAAACCGTTATGCTGGAGGGTGCGCCGGTTGTTGAATATTCCCAAGAAATTGGAAGTTAATGTTGTCTGAAAACGCTGTGTTATCAGGGCTGCTCCGCCACATCGAAACCGATACTGCTGTAGCAGCAATGCGGGCCTCAATCGCCCGAACCGACCGTACCGCGGATCTTTCACTGACCTTGCCAGACGGGGCCAGGGAAGCCGTCACCGCTATCCTGGCGCAATCGCTCACAAACGCATCATTTGAAGCTCCAGTAGTGCTGTTAGTCACCGCTACGGCCCGCGAAGCAGAAGACCTCGCCCAGGGACTGGGCGCGTGGATGGATGCCTCCACGGTCGCACACTTCCCATCCTGGGAAACCCTGCCGCATGAACGGTTATCGCCGCGCAGTGACACCGTCGGTGAACGCATGGCTGTGCTGAGAAAATTAGCGCACCCCGGTCGAGACGGACAAGCACCGCTTAAAGTCATCACCGCACCGGTTCGGTCCATTGTCCAGCCCATAGTCAAAGGTCTAGGGAACCTTGAACCGGTGCTCCTAAAAACCGGTGAATTTTATGACTTCGACCAGGTCGTAGAGGATCTGGCCCAGGCAGCCTATAGCCGGGTCGATATGGTTTCTCGCCGCGGCGAGTTTGCTGTGCGCGGTGGGATCATTGACGTCTTCCCGCCGACAGAACCTCATCCATTCAGGATTGAGTTTTTCGGTGACGAGGTCGAAGAGATCCGCTACTTCTCCATCGCCGACCAACGTTCGCTCGTCGATACCTCCGACGACGGCTCAGAAACACCGACGACGATGTATGCTCCGCCGTGTCGCGAACTGTTACTGACCAAAGAGGTTCAACAGAAAGCCCGCGACCTCCAGGCTTCGATGCCCAACGTGTTAGAAATGCTGGAGCCCATGTCCAACGGGATAGCCGTTGAAGGCATGGAATCGTTGGCGCCGTTGGTTACGGACATGGAGTCCTTTCTCGAGGTCCTACCTGATGGTTCCGTGACCGTCATTGTTGAGCCAGAAAAAGTCCGCTCTCGTGTGCACGACCTGCTGACGACTAACGAGGAATTTTTAGAAGCCGCCTGGGCGGCAGCAGGCGAAGGCCTCGCCGCGCCGGTCGAAAACCAACAAGAAGCCGGTGGGTTCGCCACCCTGGGGGACACTCGCACCGTTGCGTTAGAACGTGATCAAGGCTGGTGGCAGTTCACCACATTTGATACCGACGAAACGTTCGACGCGACCGCACTGCGCTCCGGTTTCAATCCGCCCGCTCAGTTTGCCGGCGATGTACCAGCCCTGATGGAGCACGTGGGCAATCGCATCCGGGATAAGTGGTCGATAGCGGTGGCCACCCACGGACCGGGCCCTGCACGTCGCTTGGCAGAACTGTTTGGCGAACAGGGACACACGGCAACCGTCGTGGATGCCATTGCCGACACGAAGCCCGGCGCCATTCAAATCACGGTGGCCTCGTTGGGTGCTGGCTTCGCCTGGCCAGAGCAGCGTCTTGCGGTAGTGACCGAATATGATCTGTTTGGGCGCCAAGCTGCCGGGACTCAACGCGGTGAAAAACGGTCGTTGGCCCGCAAACGTCGCAACGCGATAGATCCGCTGACTTTGGAAGAAGGCGACTTCGTCGTCCACAATCAACACGGGATCGCCAAGTTCATCGAGCTCCAACGCCGTAAGGTTGCCGGAGCGCGCTCAACCGCCGGTGAAGAAGGCTACCGGGAATATTTAGTCCTAGAATTTGCACCCTCCAAACGTGGCGGACCCGGAGACCGGCTGTTCGTGCCAACAGACCAGCTTGACCAAGTCAGCCAATACGTCGGTGGGGAAGTCCCCACCTTATCCAAGATGGGTGGTTCCGACTGGGCCCAAACCAAGAGCAAAGCCCGGCGTGCCACCCGTGAGATCGCTAAGGAACTCATCCAACTGTATTCAGCGCGAATGGCGTCTTCAGGTCACGCGTTCTCCCCGGATACGCCCTGGCAGGATGAACTGGAACAGGCCTTCCCCCATATCGAGACCCCGGACCAGCTAACCACGGTCGAAGAGGTTAAACAGGATATGGAAGCCGACGTCCCCATGGACCGGCTTGTAGCCGGGGATGTGGGTTTTGGTAAAACCGAGGTCGCTGTCCGGGCTGCTTTCAAAGCGATTCAAGATGGTAAACAGGTTGCACTGCTGGTGCCGACTACCCTGCTTGCCCGGCAACACACTGAGACCTTCACCGAGCGCTTCGCTGGTTTCCCCGTCACAGTACGAGCGCTATCCCGCTTCCAGAAGGCCAAAGAATCTCGCCAAACTATTGATGGCTTAGCGGATGGCAGCGTCGACATGGTTATTGGGACCCACCGGTTATTATCCGATGAAATCCAGTTCAAAGATCTGGGCCTGGTGGTCGTGGACGAAGAACAACGCTTCGGGGTAGAGCATAAAGAAAAGCTGAAACAAATGCGTACCAACGTCGATGTACTCGCCATGACGGCTACTCCGATCCCGCGCACCCTAGAAATGTCGATGACCGGGATCCGCGAAACCTCTACGCTGGCAACCCCACCGGAACAGCGCCACCCCGTATTAACGTACGTGGGGCCGTACACGGATAAGCAGGTCACCGCAGCGATCCGTCGTGAATTGATGCGTGAAGGCCAAGTCTTTTACGTCCATAACCGTGTCAATAGCATCAATAAAGTCGCTACCCGCATTCAAGAGCTGGTCCCCGAAGCCCGCGTCGCCGTCGCTCACGGCCGGATGTCAGAATCCACCTTGGAACAGATCATGGTGGATTTCTGGGAAAAAGAATATGATGTGCTGGTTTCGACAACCATTATCGAAACCGGGCTGGATATCGCCAACGCGAACACCCTCATCATTGAAGACGCACACCGCTATGGTCTCTCCCAGCTGCACCAGCTACGCGGACGCGTGGGACGCGGGCGCGATCGGGCGTACGCGTATTTCCTGTATGACGCAGGGAAACCTCTCAATGAGACCGCAATGGAACGACTCAAAGCGGTAGCTACTCACAACGAGCTCGGCTCCGGGCTCCAGCTGGCCCAAAAAGACCTGGAAATCCGTGGTGCAGGAAACTTATTAGGCGGTGAACAATCCGGACATATCGCCGGGGTAGGTTTTGATTTGTATATCCGCATGGTCGGCGAAGCCGTTGCGGACTTCAAGGGCGAAGAAGACACCTCGCCACAAGAAGTAAAAGTCGAACTGCCCGTCAACGCGCACCTGCCGCACGATTACATTCCCGGTGAACGATTGCGCCTGGAAGCCTATCGGAATCTTGCCCAGGCCACGGATGTCGAAGCCGTCAATGCCGTGGTCGAAGAACTCCAGGACCGCTATGGTGAATTGCCAGAGGCGGCACAGAACCTCGTGGCCGTGGCGAACTTCCGCAATACGGCACGCGAATACGGTATTTACGAGATCATGCTGATGGGCAAGAACATCAAATTTGGTCCCGTGGAGGAATTGCCAGACTCTCGGGCTATGCGGCTGAAGCGGATGTATCCCGGTGCCACCTATCGGGCACCGTTGAAGGCTGTGCTGGTACCGCGACCTAAGACTCAAGCCGTCACAGGAAAAGACCTGGTGGACGCCGAACTACTGGAATGGGCCGGTCAATTCATTGCTGCAATCTTCGGTGAAAATTAGCTCGACGAGTCACGGCGTGACCGGAAAATATTGGGCTCTTGTGGAGTCCCCGAAAGTAGGCGTGCTGCAGGCGTACTGTTGATGAGGAGGCCGACGGCAAATGAGGTCGACAGTGCCACGCCGGCGCGTAGCCAAAACTGTTCGAGCGTCGCTTCGCCGTAGCCATTCTGGTGCATCCAGACCAACACGAGCCCGTGGAAAAACACCACGGCGGTTCCCGTGCGCACTAACCGAGATATTCCGGCCCGGGTCCGCGGGAGCTTTTTGAGCCCATCATTCACCCAGGTGGCAAAGATCAGGATAAACCCTGCCGTCACGACGATGGCGATCAGGGGAGTCACTATCGGCGTACCGAAATCGCCGGATTGAATATAGTGTGCTCGAACATCGGTTGTCGCCGTGACTGCCAGTGCACCGACCACCATGACAACACCGAGGGCAGCAAGCAGATGCGATGAGAACGTGCGAACCAGCGGCATCAACAGTTTACGGAGCAATTCACCAATGAGCAGGTAAAACATGACCGGCCAAGCCAAACCCAAGCGCAAGGGGGTATCCACCAGGATGTGGGTCTCCTGTATTCCTGCTCTGACCATTTCGGTTGAGATATACGACACCACAACCCCGGCCATCGCGACAATCCAAACAAATACGGTGCCGAAGCGTTCTAAAAACCGTCGCAGAAGGGTGGCCCCTGCCAGCGTGGTGATAAACCAGGCGGCCATCCAAAAGATCGACTGGTGGGCACCACCGGTCCAACCAGACTCTAAATGCTCTAGTATTTCCTCTTCTTTGCCCCAGGTGACAGCGATGAGCCAGACGGATATGATGACCGACCAGGCAAGGTAGGGAATCACCAGGGTGTCCCAACGTCGAGTGAATTCTGTTGTGAACCGGCGTCCTGGAGTGAAAAAGAAGCCCGACACGATGAAAAACAGCGGCATCCGCCAGATGGTGAGTAACTCATCGTGAGGGAAGTCCCCGGCGTGGCCGACAACAACCATCATGATCGAAAAAACCCGGAGCAGGTCGATCCCGATATTTCGTGGTTGACGTGTCGTGGCCATAATTCCGTTTCATCTATCAGGCTGCGATAGTAATCCGCAGCGGACGTTCCCGAGGCACACCTGATAGCATACGCGCCGCCGGTGTCATATTGATGAGCACACCCGCGGCGAATGTGGCGACGAGGGTGATGCCAAACCTGAGCAAGACGGTACTGACAGAGCTGCCATCCAAGCCGACAGAATACAGATACAACAGGATCAGTCCGTGGGCTAACACTACCGTGGAGCCGGTGCGTACCAGGCGTCCGACGAATCGTGCGGCAAACTCCCAACGATTTAACATACGATGCACCCCGGTGGAAAAAATCATGATGAGCCCGACGGTCACGGAAATGGCGATCGCCGGGGTGATGAAGGGCCAGCCGAAACGCCCAGCGTGAATGTAGTGGGCCGGAATACTGAAGTAGTGCGCAAGAAATAGTGGCGCGATGATCAGCACCACGCCGATGGAGGTGGCCCGAGTGACCGATAACTCCGAGATAAGGGGCATCAC
>JAJUIX010000017.1 GCA_029267455.1 Enteractinococcus sp.
GGTGTGAAACTCATCGGCGCAACCGCTCACTACGTCACGGCTGATCTCGACGAAGGCCCGATTATTGAACAACGCGTCCAGCGCGTCAATCACGCATTGACCGCACAAGACTTTGTGCAGCGTGGCCGTGCCGTCGAGGGCGCGACCCTTGCTCAAGCGGTGCAGTGGCACACCGAACATCGGGTCCTGATGGATGGCGACCGGACCGTTATTTTCGAATAGCCTGACGCTCTTGGAACAAGATCCGTACCCGCGCTGACATGAGGCTTGGGCTGGCATACCAAATAGTGACAGGCCCAAACGATGCTTTTAGGGTAACCGTATGGCCATTATCAAAAAAGTTCTGGGCAAATCACCCCAGCTGCATGAATCTGTTTTCCTCGCTGAAACCGCAGCGATCACCGGCGATGTCACCATGGCTGAAAACTCTTCGGCCTTTTACGGGGTATCCGCTCGTGGCGACTCCGCTCCCATCCGTGTCGGTGCCCGCTCAAATCTGCAAGACAACGTTGTACTGCACGCAGATAAAGGCTTCCCATGCACGATCGGCGAAGATGTCTCAGTCGGACACGCTGCGATTGTCCACGGGGCAACGGTTGAAGACGGCGCGCTGATCGGTATGAATGCCACCGTATTGAATGGCGCCAAGGTGGGCGCGGGTTCCCTGGTCGCAGCCAATTCGATGGTGCCCGAGGGCATGGAGATCCCACCGAAGTCGTTAGTGGCCGGTGTGCCAGCGAAAGTCCGTCGTGAGTTAACGGACGAACAGTCTGCCGGGTTGAAGGATAATGCGGCGGTCTATGTGCATTTGGCTGCCGAGCACCTCAACGCTGAGGATGCCAGTTAGCACTCACCCGAGGGTGTGACCCGATCGGCACACAGCGCCGCTACCCTTTTGTCGAGTTTCCATGTGACCATAGGGTTATGACTCAACGAATCGTGATTTTGCCTGTTCAGTCCGACCGGGATGGGACCCCGTACGAATCCGCACACGAGCAAACCGTAGCCACCGCGGAATCATTGGGGTTTTCGATCGTCGACCCAGATGACGGAAACGCCACCGCGATTGTCGTGGTTCAGATGATCGACTCGCAGATCATTGAAGACACTTTGGCACAGAATCCTGACATTACTTGGGTGCAATTGCCCTATGCTGGCGTGGAAACGTTCTTGCCAGTAGCTCGAAAATATCCCAACGTCACCTTCACCTCGGCCAAGGGCTCCTATGCCCCACCCGTGGCCGAGCACGCACTAGCGCTCACATTAGCGTTGCTACGGCACCTACCAGACCGCATCCGTGCCACCAGTTGGGGTACAACCTACGGCAGCACACTCAATGGCGCCAATGTTGTCATTGTCGGTGCCGGTGGCATCGGGCAAGAACTCGTGCGGCTATTTTCTACCTGGGACACCACCATTACCGTGGTGCGTCGCAGCCCCGAGCCGGTCGATGGAGCGGATAAGACTGTTACTGACGACAAGCTCAATGAGGTGTTACCAGAAGCTGATGTGGTGGTGCTCGCCGCCGCAGCCACCCCTGAGACGAAGAGCATGTTTACTGCTGAGCAGTTTGATCTGATGAAAACACAAGCGGTGTTAGTCAATATCGCTCGCGGCAGTCTCATCGACACTGATGATCTGGTGGCCGCCCTGGCTGACCACAACATTCGCGGAGCTGGCCTCGACGTCACCGACCCTGAGCCCTTACCGGATGGACACCCCCTGTGGGCTGAACCTAACTGCATCATCACGCCGCATACCGCAGACACACCCGAGATGGTAATTCCACTACTCGACGAGCGCATTGTGCGGAACCTTCACAGCCTGGCTGACAACAAGGCGCCTGATACATTAGAAGGTCTGGTCGATGTGCAGGCCGGTTACTAAATCCACCGCTGGAGAAGACTGACGAAGGGGTGCCCATGAGGATCTCACCGTTGCATCGCTACCTATCCGACTTACTGGATAATCTGCGACCTATGACCGCCGGCACGGTCAACCCAGTGACCGAGGTCGCTGTGCAACCCGATCTCCACAAAGTCGCCATCACGCTCACAACCGTCAACGGTTTCCAATATTCATCGGGCGATTCGGATCATAAATTCGCCATCCAGTCCATCGCCAAAGTCTTTGCCTATGGATTAGCCCTCGATGATCTGGGACCCACGGAAGTCAGCAAGAAGGTTGACGTTGAACCCTCAGGTGACCCGTTCAACGAGATTTCCTTACAACACAGCACCGGTCGCCCAGCCAACCCGATGATTAACGCCGGCGCCATCGCAACGGTGGGTTTAATCAAGGGCCGTGGCGGGGTGGACCGCCTAAGCCGAATTCGACGCGTCATGGATTTGGCAGCCGAAGGTTCGCCCGGTGAGTTAGAGATCAATCGCACCGTCTATCACGCAGAAAATATTAGCGGTCACCGCAACCGGGCCCTGGCCTGGTTATTGCGCTCCTTTGAAATCATTGACTCGGATCCAGAACCGGTCGTGCAAGACTACTTTTTAGAATGCTCAACCGACGTCACGACTGAGAACCTATCGATGATGGCCGCGACCCTGGCGAATAAAGGCGTCAATCCGGTCACCGGCAAAGAAGTATTCTCCGAAGAAACCACTCGGCAGGTCCTTGCGGTGATGATGACCTGTGGCATGTACGATGCCGCCGGGAACTGGATGATCGATATCGGCCTGCCAGCAAAATCTGGGGTCGACGGGGGCATACTTGTCGTCGTCCCCGGTCAACTTGGCATAGGCGTATATTCAGCACCCCTGGATAGTCATGGAAACTCAGTTCGTGGGGCCGCAGCCATCCGTCGAGTCACTCGTGATCTGGGTCTCCACTATGCTGATGCTCCCCCGTTGGGCGGTTCAACTTTACGTGCTCACTACTCGCTGGCCGATGCATCGCTGGGGGTAGTCCGGTCCACGGAACTGTCCCGTATCACCTCGCAGTTTGGCGACCGTTGCCAAATCTTAGAAGTCTCCGGAGACCTCGGGTTCGCCGAGACCGAGACCATGGCACGCACCATCGTGGAGTTCGACGACGAGGTATCCATGGTGATCATCGACTTCCAAGGCGTGGATGATTTCGGTCGCGCGGCCGTTCTCATGTTGGCTTCCCTTACCGCGTCGTGGCGAGCCGAGCGCAAAGACATCATCTTTATCGACTGGACGGAAACCCTGGTCGAAAGCCTCTTAGAATATGCTGCGGTTCGGGATGATATCGAACTACCCGACCCACGCGAAAAAGCCAAAGCCGCCTCTGCCGGCCATCTTGATCTACCGTGGGATGCAGAAACTCCCGACGAGGAGATCACCGGCGAGTTCCGACTCTTCGATAACCGATCGGCGGCCTTGGAATGGGCTGAACTTCGACTAGCGCAGCGTTATGCCCGCCAGATCCTACAAACCGACGATGCCCCGCGGGAACCGCAGACCGCTCCGGTATTCGACTTCCTAGAAGACCGCGACGTCGATGTGCTCTCCAGCTACATGGAACTGCGCAGCTATACCGCCGGCACGGTCATTCGACGAGTTGGACAGCCCTTCGGCGGGATCTATTTCATTCGCTCTGGCCGTGTCGAGCTGGCTGCTGAAGGCAAGGACGACACCCGCTACCGGCACGTCTACCTCTCCCCCGGTTCGACTTTCGGGGAATTTGCGCTCAGTTACACCGGCCGCCAGTTAACGACCATTCGCGCAATCGATGATGTGGAGGTCTTGGTCCTCTCCGCGCAGCAGATCGCAGAGATCGAAAAGACCGACCCGCAGTTGGCCATCCGACTCTGGACGGCGATCGCTCGTGAAGCCTACACGGTCCTTGAGCAGTCCTCGCGTGAGGCGGGGGCGCGTGAAGAATACGATCCCGACCAGGACTAATATCGCTGCCTTTGGTTCAGACAACGACAAGGGCCCTTCCGGAATTCCGGAAGGGCCCTCGTTATCATCGGCGCGCAAGGCACCGGGTGACTGTCGTTAGGCGACCATCTCGTCGATAATGCGGTTCAGCGTAGCAGCTGGACGCATGACCTTGGAGGTCAAGTCGTGGTCTGGGTAGTAGTAGCCACCGATGGAGACTTTTTGTCCCTGGACTTCGTTGAGCTCATCGACAATGGTTTGTTCATTGGCGCGCAGCTCTTCTGCCACTGGTTTCATCGCTTCGGCCAGTTCGGCGTCCTCGGTCTGAGCGGCGAGTTCTTCGGCCCAGTACAGCGCCAAGTAGAAGTGCGAACCGCGGTTATCAAGTTCGCCGACCTTGCGTGACGGTGAACGACGCTCTTCAAGGTAGCGGCCAGTTCCGGCATCCAGAGCGTCAGCCAGCACCTGAGCGCGCGAGTTGTCGGTCGCGGTGGCCAAGTGTTCAAAGGACACAGCGAGGGCAAGGAATTCGCCCAGGGAATCCCAACGCAAGTGGTTTTCTTCCAGCAGCTGTTCGACGTGTTTCGGCGCGGAACCACCGGCACCGGTTTCAAACAGGCCACCACCGTTGAGCAGGGGCACGATCGACAACATCTTGGCTGAGGTACCCAATTCAAGGATTGGGAACAGGTCGGTCAGGTAGTCACGCAGTACGTTACCGGTCACCGAGATGGTGTCTTCGCCATTGCGCATGCGTTCCACCGTGTACTGGGCGGCACGTTCGGGGGCCATGATCTTGATCTCAAGCCCATCGGTGTCGTGTTCTGGCAGGTACGTTTTGACCTTTTCGATGATCTGGGCGTCATGGGCGCGTTCGGAGTCCAACCAGAACACCGCTGGCATCTTGGTCGCGCGAGCACGGGTGACTGCTAGTTTGACCCAGTCACGGACCGGAACATCCTTGGTCTGGGTAGCACGCCAGATGTCACCGGCTTCTACCTGGTGGCTCATCAGCACGTTACCAGCAGAGTCGACAACCTCGACGGTGCCGTCGGATTCTATGATGAAGGTTTTGTCGTGAGAGCCGTATTCTTCGGCCTTTTGTGCCATCAGGCCAACGTTTGGCACAGTACCCATCGTTGCTGGGTCATATGCGCCGTTTTCGCGGCAGTCGTCGATGACGGTCTGGAAGACACCGGCGTACGAGGAGTCTGGGATCACGGCCAGGGTGTCTTGGGTTTCGTCGTTCTTGTTCCACATCTTGCCACCGGAGCGGATCATGGCTGGCATCGAGGCATCAACGATCACATCGGATGGGACGTGGAGGTTAGTGATGCCACGGTGGGAATTGACCATGGCCAGGTCTGGACCGTTCTCGTATGCCTCAGCGATCTCATTGCGGATACCCTCGGCGATATCAGCATCGAGTTCGCTTAAGCCCGATTCAATCCCGGCAAGACCGTTGTTGGCCGAGAGTCCTGCCTCGTCCAGGTGGTTACCGAACTTGCGGAAGACTTCTGGGAAGTACGCCTTAACGATGTGACCGAAGATGACCGGGTCGGAGACCTTCATCATGGTGGCCTTCAGGTGTGCGGAGAACAGCACGCCTTCTTCTTTGGCACGTTTAATCTGTTCGGCCAGGAAGGCATCCAGCGCTTTGGCGGACATGAAGGTAGAGTCGACGACTTCGCCCTTGAGGACTTTCAGATCTTCTTTCAGGTTCGTGACATTGCCGTCGGCATCGGTGTGACGGATGGTCAGCGTATCGTTTTCGGCCATCGTCACGGACTGCTCATTAGAGAAGAAGTCGTGCTCGCCCATGGTGGCCACATTGGTTTTGGAGTCTTTGGTCCATTCACCCATTGAGTGTGGGTTGTTTTTGGCGAATTGCTTCACGGCTCGCGGGGCGCGACGGTCAGAGTTGCCCTCACGCAGCACCGGGTTAACGGCCGACCCCATCGCGGTGGCATAGCGTGCCTGGATGTCGCGTTCTTCGTCGTTGGTCACTTCGTAGGGGTAGTCTGGCAGGTCAAAGCCCGCTTTTTGCAGTTCCTTGACCGCAGCGACGAGCTGAGGCACAGAGGCCGAGATATTTGGCAGCTTGATGATGTTGGCATCAGCCTCTTTGACCAGTTCGCCCAGTTCAGCTAGCGCGTCATTGACTCTTTGATCTTCTGGCAACACGTCGTTGAAGGCGGCCAGGATGCGGCCGGCAAGGGAGATATCTCGTGTTTCCAGTTCTACACCGGCCTTCGAGGCAAAAGCGCGCACGATGGGCAATAATGATGCCGTTGCCAACATTGGCGCTTCGTCGGTATAGGTGTAAATAATCTTTGACATAGATGAATGATCTCCTCGTGGTTCAAGCGCCCAATGGTGCTGGGCACCTCACAATTCCTCATCCAATCTAACGCACCAGCAGGCGACTCCAGACAGATTTGCTGATTTTGGCCGGGCGTTAAGCCGCCTGCGTTCGCCCGGGCCATCCCCTCGGACCGAACGCAGGCGAGCTGCATGACATCTTACTTCGAAGTGATGGGAATCCACAGCTCCGCTGTGCCACGATCACCGGCGTCATTGAGTTCGGTAGCCAACAGTTGTGGGCCAGGTGCCCACTCATATGGATTCGCCGGGAACCATTCGCTGGCCGCTGTGGCCCAGAGCTGTTGAAACGCTTCGGGCACTTTTCCTTCGGTGGTAAAGACCACCCATTGACCCGCCGGGACATGTTTGGTGTCCGTGCCCTCGAACGGTGTGGCGGTGGTGGCGACGGCGTGCCAGTAGATCGCTTGGGTGTCATCCGCCAGATACTCGGTGACGCTGAGCGTACCGAACGGTTCAATATTCGACAGTTTCGCGAGCGCTTCGGTGTTGTCCCGATCTAGACTGCGTTCAAATGCTGCAATTGCGTGATTTTCACCAAGATGGATGATTGGTACTTGGGTACTGTATCCCACCAGGTAGAAGGCTTCTTTTTCGACGATGCGGTATGGCACGTTGGTGCTCCCTTCGATCTTGAGATGGATCTTTAATTGGGATTGAGATTTCAACGTTGCACCGGGGGCACGAGCTTGTGTCGGCGTTATCCCGTGGAAGGCTTTGAACGCCCTAGTGAAGGCATCAGCTGAGCCATAACCGTAGGCGATTGCTGTATCCAGGACAGTTTTGCCGGCCAGTATGTCAGCGGTTGCCGCGGTCAATCTGCGGTTACGGATGTATTCCGAAAGCGGCATGCCCGCTAACGTGGCAAACATGCGTCGGAAATGATATTCCGAGGTCAAGGCAATGCTGGCGAGTTCTGCGCCGCTCATCTCCTTGGTTAGGTGCTCTTCGATGTGGGCGATCGCGGCGTTCCATTCGTGCATAGTGTCCTCTCAATCTGTCCTTCACACTACGGAGTTGCCGCCTCCCACGCCCGATGATCCATGCCAGTTTTCGTGGGATAGCAGTGCAGGATTAGATCCCGAGAATGGCTTTGGCGATGAGGAAGTAAACGATCAAACCCAGCGCATCGACCACGGTGGAGATGAAGGGGTTGGAGAAGACGGCCGGATCGACCCCGATCTTCGAGGCGATTAATGGCATGACCGAGCCGACCGAGGCCGCAAGCGTACAAATCACCACCAGGGTGGTGCCGATGACCAGGCCTATATCGGGGGCCCAGAAGAGCGCGGTGCCTAGAAATCCCAACGTGCCAAGAATCAGTCCCACCGTGAGTCCGACGAGGGCTTCGCGTCCGACGACCCGTAAAAAGTCTCGAGGAGTGACCTGGGATAGGGCAATAGCTCGGGTGACCGTAGTGGCAGCCTGGTTCCCAGTGTTCCCACCGGTACCCGTGAGCAGCGGCACGAACAGGGTCAGCACAACCATCGCGGCCAGGGTATCTTCGAAATAGTCCAGGACCTGGACGGTCAGGATCGCCCCGATGCCCAGCACGAGCAGCCAGGTGATACGGGATTTCACCAGCTGCATGATCGACGTCGACAGGTAGGGCTGACCGAGTGGCTCAGCACCACCGGAACGGAAAGTATCTTCGGACTCTTCTTCCTCCAGTACCAGCTGCGCATCAGCCACGGTCAGCATGCCAATGAGACGTTCGGCGTCGTCGACGACTGGCAGTGCTTGGACACGGTCATGCACCACGGTGCGCGCGGCGTCTTCCACGTCGGCATGGACCGAAACGGTCTCGGTGGGCTCCATGATATCGGCGACCAGTTCATCCGGTTCGGCGCGCACCAATCGCGGCAGGTGAACGAGTCCGAGGACTTTATGGGTTGTGGACCCAACCGGTAGCACCGCCAGGTTATCGACCTCAGTTTCCGAGACAGTGACGTCACGAATAATATTTAGCGCCGTGGCAGCCGACATGTTCGGGCTCAGCTCTTGGGGTACGACGCTCATGCGGCGACCGACCGAGTCTTCGGGATAGCCCAAGACTTCAGCGGCAGCATCCCGCTCGGCCGGTCCCAGACTGGCTAAGAGTCGTTGGGCAACTTCAGCCGGGACCTCGTCGAGCAGTCGCGCCTGAGTGGCTGAGCCCAGCTGGGAGAACAGGTCTAGGGTATGTTCATCAGCCAGCCCGTCGATCAGATCTGACTGCAGTGAGGGTTCCATGTTGCCAAAAATTTCGACGGCAACATCTTTATCTAACAGTCGGAATGCGACCGGCATCAACGACGGTGGCGTCCGGTCCAGTAAGCGTTCCACCGCGGCGGTCCGCATGCCACGTAAGAGCTCTGCGGCCGAAGCGTATTCTTTGGCACGCAACAGATCCCAGAGTTCGTCTTCGAGCTCGGCGAAGGTGGATTCCTGCGGCTCTGTCATGCGTACCCCCTGGTGACATGGGCGTGAAAGTTATCCGTGGTAGAAGTGACGTGCTCCCCCGGTCATGTACATGGTGATACCGGCGGCATTGGCTGCTTCGATGACTTCCTCATCGCGTACCGAACCGCCGGGTTGGACCACGGCACGCACACCGGCATCAATGAGGATTTGCAGCCCGTCGGGGAAGGGGAAGAACGCATCGGAGGCGGCAACGGAGCCCGAGGCTCGATCCGGGGCATTGGAGCCCGACACATTTTCGGCACCACCCGGCGTCGAAACGTCCTGGGCGCCGGTGCTAGCAGCCCCCAGTGTGTTGGCCCGTTCGATGGCTAGGCGGCAGGAGTCTAAGCGATTGACCTGTCCCATGCCGATCCCCACGGCGGCCTGGTCGGAAGCCAGGAGGATCGCGTTGGATTTCGGGGCGCGGACGGCTTGCCAGGCAAAGACCAGGTCGGACATCGTGGCTTCATCGGCTGGCGAGCCGGCAACGAGTTCCCAGTTTTCAGGGTTGTCACCGGGGGCTTGATAAATGTCGGCCTCTTGAACGAGCATCCCACCGGAGATCTGTTTGAACTCTTTGGTCTCTAAGGCAAAGTCCTCAGGCAGCTGCAAGAGACGGATGTTTTTCTTTGTCGTCAACACCTCGAGCGCTTCTGGGGTGAAGCTTGGCGCGACGACGACTTCGGTAAAGATCTCTTTGACCTGGGCGGCCATGGCTGCCGAGACGGGTCGGTTGGCGGCGATGACCCCGCCGAAGGCCGAGACCGGGTCGGTGGCGTGTGCTTTGCGGTGGGCGTTGGCGATCGCGTCGTCGGCATCGACCGAGGCTACCGCGAGCCCGCAGGGATTGGCGTGTTTGATGATCGCTACGGCGGGTTCGGTGAAGGTGTAGGCCGCGCGGATGGCTGCATCGGCGTCGACATAGTTGTTGAAGCTCATGGCTTTGCCGTGCAGCAGGGTCGCCTGAGCAACCCCGGGGGCGGGTGTGGTCGCGGTCGTATAGATTGCGGCCGGTTGGTGGGGGTTTTCACCGTACCGCAGGGTTTCTTTGAGTTCTAAAGCGTTGCCGGCGTAGGCGGGGTGGTCGGCGTCATCAAAGTTATCGGCCATCCAGGTTGCGACCGCGGTGTCGTAGGAGGCGGTATGGGCGAAGGCTTCTACGGCCAGTCGCTGACGCTGCGCCAGGGTAAACCCGCCGTTTGCCACGGCCGTGAGGATGTCGTGATAGGCCTCAGGGTTGGTCACGATAGCCACCGAACCGTGGTTTTTGGCCGCGGCGCGCACCATGGTGGGGCCACCGATATCGATTTGTTCGATCGCTTCGGGCTGGCTGGCTCCCGAGGCGACGGTTTCAACAAAGGGGTAGAGGTTCACGACCACCAGATCAAACGGGGCGATATCGTGTTCGGTCAGCTGGTCCATGTGTTCGCCGACGTTCTTGTCGGCCAAAATGCCCGAGTGAATGAACGGGTGGAGGGTTTTGACGCGGCCGCCCAGCACTTCGGGGAAGCCGGTGACTTCTGCAACCTCGGTGACTTCCACCCCGGCGGCTTGGATCATCGCGGCGGTAGAACCGGTCGAGACGATTTCCACGCCCGCACCGGCTAAACCCTGGGCCAGTTCTGCCAATCCGGTCTTATCGTAAACGGATATCAGCGCGCGTTGTACCGGGATCTGATCCAGGGGTGTGGTCACAGGATGCTCCTTAGGCAGTGTTGTTTCTCACCGTTGGTCGGTGAAGTCTCCTCGCGTCATTCTAACGCGGTTTGGCATACGGTGGGATGAGTTGGACGGGGGTGGTCCCGGTGGCCAAAACCGCCAAATTATCCAGCAACATTTGGCGTTCGGCGACTTTAATTTTGTTGTGCAGGGACGCTTCATCATCGTTCGGGTCGATGGGCACGGCGCGTTGATCCAGAATCGGTCCGGTATCTACCCCTGCATCCACAAGATGCAAGGTTGTGCCGGTGATGACCACCCCAGCACGCAACGCGTCCCGAACCGCATGGGCGCCGGGAAATGCCGGCAGCAAGGCAGGGTGCGTATTGAGGAATCGTCCTGCAAAACGGGTAATGAACTCTTCGCCCACGATGCGCATCAGTCCCGATGACAGCACGAGGTCCGGCTGGTACTGGGCTACAGTGTCTGCGAGCGCGCTGGTCCAGGCCGCACGGGATTCATAAGCGCTGTAATCCACCACGAAGGTTTCAATGCCGGCGGTCTTCGCCCGCGTCAAGCCGTAGGCGTCGGGCACATCGGAACCGGCCGCGACAATGTCGACGTCGAGTTCATCGGCTGCCACGGCGTCGATGAGTGTTTGAAAGTTGGAGCCGGATCCCGAAAGTAAAACCACCAAGCGCATAACGTCTAGTCTAGGGACTTGAACGTTACACTTGGCTATTGAGCCACAGAAGTCGTCAGGAAGGCCTTGAGTATCGTGCCCGACCAACATCAACGGTCCAATCGTCGTCAAGTGGCCGACGGGATTTTGTGGCTCGTGGCCGCACTGGTTGCCACCTATGCGGGACTGGTGCTGCCGTTGCCGTATAAGGTGATCGCGCCAGTCTTGGCGCTTGCGGCAATCGTTGCAGCGATCCGCTTATTCCGGTTGGCGTCCAAAGGTGAACACACGATGTTGGTGTGGCTGGCTGGCACCGCCGGACTGCTCGGGGCACTGTTTTACGGCGGGATTGCCTCGGCGCAGATCATATTGTGGGAGCCAACCAGTCAGTACGAGCAGTGCACCGCTCAAGCCCTGACCGATTCTGCGCAGGCTCAGTGTGAGGCCGAGTATTCGGCTAGTCTGTGGGATTAATCTTCGGCTTTGA
>JAJUIX010000205.1 GCA_029267455.1 Enteractinococcus sp.
CGCGACGTGTATTCGCCAGGTGGGGTGGTGTGGATTGCAAATTAAAAAACTTTCCATGGTGAGCTTCCGCGTGAGGGACACTGCGGTTCCTACGGGCACTATCATAACGACAGCCAGTAGTAGCCACGACCTGTTGAGCATCCAGTATCAGCGGCCCACACGAAGCCCCTCAATACACCACACTGTGCCCCCACTTCGCTCCACCGCTCCTGGTTTCAGTGGGCAATTCGGCGGAAACGCCGTCTCAAAAGTCTGCATTGTTCACTTCTGTCACAATTATCACTTTTGTAAAATCACCACTTCCCGCCACCCTCCCCAAATGCCCCCACTTTCGCCCATTAGCGCGTTATTCCTTGTCAGCAAGCCGAAGTTAAGAACTCGACGTCGTTTCCTACGGGCAGAAAATTTTCAGAAATTGCTGCAGAATGGATCTAGAAGTATTGAAAGTGGGGTGAAGTGGGGTAAAGTGGGGCATCAAGAGGACGGTGATCGCTGAGCTTGAGCACGGGGATTCGAACCACGCTGGAGGTTGTGCCACATGTTTCTTGGTACATACACTCCACGCTTGGATGAGAAGTTCCGTTTGATCTTGCCAGCGAAGTTCAGAGATGAGCTAGCTGACGGGCTGGTCCTTACCAGAGGTCAGGAACGGTGTGTCTACGTGTTCTCGATGGACGAGTTCCAGCGAGTGCACAATCAGATGCGCGAAGCACCGCTCTCTTCACGCCAGGCCAGAGACTACATTCGTGTCTTCCTATCCGGTGCTTCGGATGAGAAGCCCGATAAGCAAGGCAGGATCACGATTCCTGCGCCGCTACGCGAGTATGCGGGGCTGGATCGAGATGTTGCAGTCATTGGCGCTGGAACGAGAGCAGAGATTTGGGATCAAACCGCGTGGAATGAATACCTTGAACAGCAGGAAACAGCTTTTTCTGAAACGGATGAGGAAATCATCCCAGGGTTGTTCTAGTCCCTCATCAGCTCAGGTCATAACTCAATTCCGACAAGGTCTCTTATTTCAGGCCTCTATCCGAACAGCTGGCCCGTCTTCCCCTGGGCCAGGTGCACGGGTAGGGATCTGGAATAAGAGTCATTATTTTTACCAGACATCGGCGGCATAAAGCGAAGGAGCGCGATGGCAGTCTGCGACCAAGGCGATCAGCGCCGTGACCAAGCCGCTGCCAGCGCTGCTCAACGACACGTGCCAGTTATGGCCGACCGAGTTATTGACCTTATTGCTCCCGGTATCGACAACGCCCGAGCACAGAACCGCCAGCCCGTCATCATCGACGCAACCCTGGGGATGGGTGGCCACACTCAACTGATGCTAGAAAGATTTAGCGATACCAAAGTGATCGGTATCGACCGTGATACCGAAGCGTTAGAGCTGGCCGGCGCCAGACTGGCATCCTTCGGGCAGCGTTTCACTCCGTTTCATGGTACCTACGATGAGATCGCCGCAGCCTTAGCTGCTGGCGGCGTCGACGCCGCCGACGCATACCTCTTTGATCTTGGCGTCTCCTCCTATCAGCTCGATGAACGCGAGCGTGGATTTGCCTACTCCTATGACGCGCCACTCGATATGCGAATGGATCCCACCTCACGTTTTACTGCCGCTGACGTCGTGAATGATTACGACCAGCGTGAGCTTGAACAGCTGATCCGTCGTTATGGCGAGGAAAAGTTCGCTCGACGAATTGCGGCCGCTATTGTCGAGCGGCGGGCGAGTCAACCGTTCACACGATCGGGTGATCTCGTCGAAGTCATCCGCGACGCTGTCCCGGCCGCTGCAAGACGGAGCGGCGGTCATCCTGCCAAACGCACATTTCAGGCACTGCGCATTGAAGTGAATGAAGAATTACAAATTTTGCGTGAAGCGCTGCCTGCCGCGATGGCCGGGTTGCATATCGGTGGGCGAATGGTTGTTATGAGCTACCACTCACTGGAAGACCGCATCACTAAAAAAGTATTTCAACATCAGGCTCAAAGTTTGACACCGCCCGGGTTTCCCGTCGAACTGGAGGAATATGCCCCAGTAGTACGTGTCCTGACGCGCGGTACAGAACAACCGACTGAAGAGGAAATCAACCAGAACCCACGCGCGGCATCGGCCAAAGTGCGCGCAATTGAAAAAATTCGACCCACCAGGAGCAACGGATGACAACTTCCCCCACTAACATCCGCGTTTTGCACCCCGCCTACTCATCGGCTTCGACCGCTCGAGAGCTCGAGGATGAGTACTATGAGAATCTGAACGCTCAGCCAGGGCAGCCGTCCGACCATTCGGATGCTGATGCGAGGACGCGGCGCGACCAGCTCAAGGTTATCTCCGGGCAGCTCAAACGTGCCCCGATCGGCTACAGTGTTTTCATTCTGTCAATACCGGTCATTGCGCTCCTTGTGGTGTTAGTGGTCAATATTGTTGTTTCGAACCGGCAGTACGAATTGGTAGAGCTCAATAGCCAGCTCACTAAAATCACACAATCCAATGAAGCGCTGGCCCAGCAGTTATCGCAACGCTCCGCGCCACAATCGGTAGCGCAGCAAGCGGCCGACATGGGAATGGTTATGCCCGGGACACCAGCTTCAATCGATTTGAGCACGGGTGAAATTCTGGGCACTGCTACCGCAGCAGAAGCCGATAATACTCCGACAAGTTTTGTCGCTGAACCCACCGTTCGCTCTAGTACAGGGGTTCCAGCAGAAGTTGAACTTCCCGATGAGCCGAGCTTAGATCCCGTCACGATATCGAATGAAGCAGTACCAGGCCCTGAATCTCATACGGTAAAAGTGGTGAGTCCTGAAGTTGCTATTCCAGATGATAGCGTGACAAATTCGTCACCCGAAGATGGCGTGGCAGATACGATTCAAACGTCTTCGGTCGGTAGTCTTCAAGGACCTGAGATAAGTCTTCCGACCGGCAACTAACGCCGGCCGCTGGCTGGCAATGTTGAGGTAGAGGTAGGTGAGTCGTGTGCCCCATTCAGTAGTGACCCGTGTGCCAAAATCAAGGCTAAAGGTCACCATGGTCTTGCTGATGGTAAGCCTATTTGTGCTAGGTGCACGACTCCTCTTCATCCAAGGAATCGACGCTGAAGACCAGGCTCAAAAAGCGATGGATCGTAGA
>JAJUIX010000059.1 GCA_029267455.1 Enteractinococcus sp.
CCGCGGCGTTTATAGCGGCGTTCCCACCACACCCACCAGATGAGGATGACGATACCCACCGGCAGCATGGCCCAGTAGATGCCACCCTTCTCGATTTCCAAAAACGCCCACATGACAAACAGGGTGCCCAGCGTGAAGGTCACGGTGCCCACCGGGTCGAGGTCGGGTTTGGTGCCCGCGGCCCGGGGCCGGCTGGGGAGCCAGGCTTCTTTGGGGAAGTGACGGTAGGCGAACCAGATGGCCGCGGCAGCGATGGGGACGTTGACCAGAAATGTCCAGCGCCAGCCCCAGTCAGGCCCGGCCAGGGCGATGAGTCCGCCGCCGAGCACCGGACCGATGGCCACGGACACTCCGACGACGGTCCCAAAGGAGGCAAACGCACGAGCCCGGCGTGGCCCGTCGAAGAATTGTTGAATAAAGCCCACTGTCTGGGGGTTGAGCAACCCTGATCCGAATCCGGTAATAAACCGGGCGATGACGAGGATGAACCCGTTGCCCGCGAACCCGGCCAGCAGCGAACCGAGCCCAAACAGCACCAGCCCGGCGACGAAGAGCCGGCCTCGGCCGAAGGTATCGCCCGCCCGGCCGCCGGCCACCAGGAGCACCCCGAAGGCTAGCGTGTAGCCGGAGAGCACCCACTGAATTTCACTGGTTGCGGCGTCGAGGGATTCTTGGACCGAGGGGAGAATCACGTTGATCGAGGAGATCGATAACAGTGACATAAATACCGGAACTAACACCACCACAAGGATGGCTCGTTGCGTTCTGGTCATTTTTTCTTGGGCCACTGATCTCCTCTACGACGTCGTAGAGCATAGGTTAGCGGTTTTCGAAGGTTTCTGCGCCGGTGTTGTGAGGTTTGGCGCCACGGGCTGAGCGGTTATCGTTGCGAGCTGACGCGGGGCTCTGGCAGGGTAACGGCGCGGATTGAGGCACCGTGATCGAACAGTGCCTGGGCGGTGAATGGCACGATGCGGTGCTCCGGATACAGCGTGCTCATCAGCTGGCGGGCTTCGTCGTCGTGGGGATCAATGAATCGCGGCATGAGGATGACGTCGTTGAGCACGAGAAAATCGAGGTAACTCCAGTTGACGGGGCCGCGCAGATCCGAGTGGGTTTGCGGGGCGGGCATGTCGATGATTTCAATCGGGTTCCCGTTGGCATCGTGAGCCTCGGCCAGGATGTCGCGGACCTGTTCGGTGACTGCGTGGTCTGGGTGGCTGGGATCTGGCTGGTTGTGCAGCATGACCCGGCCGGGGGAGTGGAAGGCGACCACCTGATCGACGTAACCGCCCCACCCGTCGGGGCCGGCACCACTGGTCAGGCCGGTAGGGATCCAGATGATGTGGTCAATGCCGACTTCGCGGCGCAGTTCGCGTTCGACGGTGCGGGCCGACCAGCCGGGGTTACGGCGCTGATCGGTCAGGATCGCTTCCGAAGCGATCGCGGTGCCGAGACCGTCGGTGACCCACGAGCCGCCCTCGGATACCATCATCGATAACTGGCGTTCCTGCATCTCATAGTGTGCGGGCAATAACTCGGTGAGGGTGCCCGGCAGCGTGTCGTCTAGCCCGTATTCCACCCCGGGCAGTTGCCCGAAACCGTTGAAGGTGAAATCGACCATGCCCAGCACGCGCCGGGGCCGGCGGCCGTGGTTGGACTGCGGTTCACGCGAGACCACCAGGGTCGGACCGGTGCGTCGCAGCGACGCATTATTGAACGGGACCACCACGGTGTTGATGTCACTGGACAGATAGGAGCTCACCGTGTGCTGATCGTCAGGGTCGACCAGCAGGGTCACGGGCACAAATTGGTTGATGGCCTCGGCCAGCCGGGTCCAGGCCCGACGGGCGGAAGACAGCTGCCACATAGCTGAGAAATTCACGGCGCCGGCACGCGGAAAGTTCATCCAGACTCGACGAATTGGCTCGGTGTCGGCGGGCTTGAGCCACCGTGAACCTGGAGCCATCAGGCATACCTCCCTGTGCAGCGTGAGAAAAGCCGTCGTAAAGTGAATAACAAGCGCTGCGGGTCATTCTACTAGGTTCTTTACTGAAAGTCGTTCGCACTGTGCCTGCCGACCTGCTGAAATACGGCTCCCACTAGAACGTGGGCAACGACACAGCTAATGTTGTGCCTGGAAGAAAAGGACCAACATGCCCAACGAACAGCACACTGGCACACCCCCACTGGCAGATCTCAAAGCTCAGCTGGGAGACAAACTGTTAGACACCGGCCCCGAACTCGAGCGGCTCTCCCAGGACACCTCGCGCTACCGGCCCCAGCATCGTCCCCTGGCCGCCGTCGTCGCGTCACATACCGACGACGTCGCCACCGCGCTGCGCTGGGCGAATGAGCACCGCGTGCCCGTGTCGGTTCGAGGCGCCGGAACCGGTCTTGCCGGTGGCGCGGTGAGCTATCCCAACGGGCTGATCATCTCGTTGGAACGGTGCAATCGGATTCGCGACCTCGACCCGGTGAATCGGTTAGCGGTGGTCGAAGCCGGCGTTATCCCAGCAGACCTGGATCAAGCCGCGCGCGCTCACGGCCTGTTTTTCCCGCCCGATCCGGCCAGTGTGGAAATTTCGACCGTGGGCGGCAATATTGCCACGAATGCCGGAGGGCTGCGCTGCATTGCCCACGGTGTGACTCGCGATTCGGTGGCGGCCCTGGAGGTTGTCCTTGCTGACGGTACAGTCATCAATACCGGCACGCGTACCCGAAAAAATGTCGTCGGGTTGGATCTGACCAGTTTATTTGTCGGCTCGGAGGGCACACTGGGCGTTATTACGGCTGCTACCGTCCGGCTCAAACCGGTTCCGCCGGGCACCCCGCGCACCTTCCGGGCAAGTTTCGATTCCATCCAGGCGGCCGGCGAGGCCGTGACCGACATCGTCAATAGTGAAGCCCAACCCGAGGTGCTGGAGCTGTTGGATGCCTATAGTGTCAAGATCATCGAAGAGTTTTATCCCTCCGGGCTCACGGTCCCGAAAGCCGCGGTGTTAATCGGCCAAACGGTCGGGCATGATGCCGCTGAAACAGCCGAAGCCATAACCGCAATCTGTGCCCGCCACGGGGCAAGTGAAGTCGCCGTCGCTGATAATGATGCCCTGTTAGAAGCTCGACGGCTGGCCAATCCGGCGTTGAGCGCTCGCGGATTACGGGCCTCGTGTGATGTCGGGGTGCCCATTGGTGAACTAGCTAATGTGTTTCGCGGGATCGAGGAGATCGCCGAACGGCACGGGCGGGCCGTTTCCATCGTGGCCCACGCCGGCGACGGCAATTTACATCCCACCGTAGAAGCCGGGGATACCGAAGAAGAGTATTTGGCCGCCGAAGCGGTGATCGTCGATATTTCGAAACTGGCCGTGTCCCTGGGTGGCACCATCAGTGGTGAACACGGCATCGGTGCAGTCAAACATCACGAACTGCCCATTCAGCTGGACCAGGCGGTCCGCGATACGCAACAGGCAATTAAACACGCGCTGGATCCACACGGGATTCTGACTCCATCGCGTGCCATTTAGCGAAACGTCCATGCTCTATGTGCTGCTGGGTGTCGTCATTGGGCTGTTGTTGCCCAATCAATCGGCCATCAATAATCGCCTGCGCGCCTCGGTTTCGACGCCGTGGGTCATGTCGGTTATCTCATTTCTTGTTGGGACCGCGTGTCTGTGTATTTTGACGTGGGTGACCGTCGGGACGGTTACCTTCGACGCAGACCTGCTGGGGTCGGAACCCTGGTGGTTATGGACCGGTGGCCTGTTGGGAGTTGTCGGTATGACGACGACCGTGGTGCTGCTCCCGATTATCGGGGCGCTGTACTCAACTGCTTTGAACCTCACCGCCCAGGTCATGACCACCATGATCATCGACCATTTCGGTTTCTTCGGTGTCGACATGTATCCGGCCAGTCCCTGGCGCCTCGGTGGGGCGGTGCTCGTGGTGGCCGCGGCACTGCTTGCCGTGACCGCAGGACGGGCTAACCCGCACCTGGACCAACCATCGCCGTCACCCGTCTGGTACTTGGTTGGGCTGGGGATTGGCGTGTGCTTTGGCCTGCAGGTGGTCATCAATGGGCAACTTGCCAGCGAGCTGGGCTCGGCCATCCACGCCGCGCTCGTCTCCTTTGCGGTCGGGACCATTGCCTTATTTGTGCTGGTGGCGGTCACGCGCTCGTCGCTGCGCATTCGAGTGCCGAGTGGTCAACGGAAGAACCCGTGGTGGATGTGGACCGGTGGCCTCCTGGGCGCCCTTTATGTCGCAGGTGTCGCGTTTCTGGCACCCATTATCGGCTCGGCCCTGACCGTCGTGGTGATCCAGCTGGGCTTATTGGCGGGGTCGATGGCGGTGGATCATTTCGGGCTGTTATCGGCACCGAAAAAATCAGTCCGACCACTTCAAGTGATCGGACTGATGTTGATGGGCTGTGGCGTGTTCATCATGAACGCACCACAGATCCTGGCCTAGACCTCGAGCGCTTCGTTAATGAGTTCCTGCACTTGCGCGCGGGTCAGCAGGCCTTTCTCAACCGCCAGATCGGTGACCTTCGCCCCGGTTTCTGTTGCCTCGACCGCAAGTGAGGTGGCGGCCTTGTACCCGACGACGGGGGAGAAGACCGTTGCCAGACCGGCAGAGCCTTCGACGACGTCACGCATCAGCTCTTCGTTGGCGGTGATGCCTTCGATGCATTTGTCAACAAACATGGTGGCTGCATTCGACAGGATGCCAATTGAGTCGAACAGGCCACGTGCCATGATCGGCTCAAACGGGTTCAATTCCAACTGGCCAGCCTCGACGGCCATGGTAATCGCAGCATCATGGCCTGCGACCTGGTACGCCACCTGGTTGACGGCTTCAGCGATGACAGGGTTGACCTTGCCGGGCATAATGGACGAACCCGCCTGGCGTGCTGGCAGGTTGATCTCTCCGAACCCACCGGAGGGGCCCGATGACAACAGCCGCAGGTCGTTGGCAATCTTGGACATCGTCAGCCCCACGCGCTTGAGTGCACTGGAAAGGTCGACGAAGATCTGCGTATCGGCTGTGGCCGCGATGAGATCTGAAGCGGAGGAAATACCGTTGAGGCCGGTGATCTCACGCAGGTGTTCAATCGCGCGCTCACGATAGCCAGCGTGCGCATTGATACCGGTGCCGATGGCGGTGCCACCCAGGTTGAGTTCGAGCAGGCCAAAGCGCACATGCTTCAGACTCGTGACGGCCCGGTCAATCATGGTGGCCCAAGCACCGAATTCCTGTCCCAGGGTCATGGGCACAGCAATTTGCATCTGCGTGCGCCCCATTTTCACAGTCGAGTCGAATTCTTTTGCCTTCGACTGCAGCGCCTTCTTGAGAACCTCAAGATTCGCCAGGAGCGTTCCGGTCATCTTATGGAGCGCGAGTTTCAAGGCACTCGGGTACACGTCGTTGGTCGATTGACCCATATTCACGTGGTTCAACGGGTGCAGGACCTCGTAGTCACCCTTGGCATATCCCAGGTGCTCTAGCGCACGGTTCGCGATGACCTCATTGGCATTCATATTCGTTGAGGTTCCAGCGCCACCTTGAATCATGTCCAAAATAAATTGATCATGCAACTGACCGTCCGCGATCTCCTTCGAAGCCGCGATAATGGCATTGGCCAGGTTTGCTTCGAGTGCACCGACGTCACGGTTTGCAGCAGCTGCGGCGTGCTTGATGATGGCCAGCGCTTCAATGAGCTCTGGGAACTGCTGGATGCGGGTGGAAGACAGTTGAAAGTTTTCTGCCGCACGCACAGTGTTGACACCGTAATACACGTCGGCCGGCAGTTCGACGGTGCCGATGAGATCCGATTCGGTGCGTAGTGATGTTTGAACTTCAGTCATGACTCTCATATCCCATGCCCGCTCGCGATACGCACTGCCATAGGACGCATCGTGTGCGGTTTTACATACGAAGACCCGGGCAAACACCCGGGGGAAAAATTCATCGTCGCTCCTGGATCAGGAGCATTTAGCGGATAGATATCCGTATCAGAGTCGTTACGCACGCCATTGTGGCAACGCTAGTGCCCAAGCTTGTGGCTGGCACACTGGCCTCATCATAACAACACAAGCGTGCTCCGCCGCGCGGATTGCTCCCCACAGCGGTCAGTTATCCACAGATCCGGCTTACGTCACGATGTCGCAACGATTTCAGAGCTAGCTTAAACACCATGTCCAAAGCTTCGACGACGCGCTCAACCGATGATTTCGCTGGTGGAAGAAACTATCCTATGCAGCGGTCTGTAGGACGAAAACCGGAGGTCAGGAAGGCCCTGATGAGCTATTGGGTCGGTCGGTGTTCGCGGCTCAGAAGCTTTATAACGCTCTTTTTAAAAAGCTAACGATTCGATATACATGCCGACCGAACTTCCAGATTGGATATAACGAAATGATAACGCTACTATGTAACTTGCTAATCAGATTTCCCCTCTCTTGGTAACCACTCTCTATGACTGTTTCCGAATACCCCTCTCGCCGCGCGCTGCGTGAAGCAGCTGCAAAGAAAAAGCGCGGACGCAGCGCTACCATGATCACTGCTGGTGTTGCTGTTGCTGTCTCGTCGGCAGCCGTGACCTTTGGTGGAAACGCCGGCTCTGATGGGTCCGTATTTGCCTTCGGTGAGACCGCTCAAGCGGATGGAAATAATTCGTCGCTAGAGGTTACGCCACGACAGACCACCGTCATTCCAGCTCCCATTACTGGCGGCGATGAGCGCGTCGTTGCCAAGATGACCGATGAGCTGGCAGCCTCTCAGGTTGGTCTAGGCCGTCTCTACCAAGAAGGCGAAGGCGATGTAGCTGCTGGACAGTTGGCGGTAGCTCAAGCCCAGAACCCAGATAACGGTTCACTGAAATCATTACCTGGAAATCTCCAGATGATTTATCCATCAGACTCGGTCCGGACGTCGTCGACATTTGGGATGCGCAGTAATCCGACCGGTGCTGGCTCCCAATTCCACGTCGGGACTGATTTCCCCGTGCCATCCGGTACTCCGGTGAAAGCCACTGAAGCAGGCACCGTGGTGTTTGCTGGTGTGCACAGCACCGGTGGGAATCGCGTGGAAATCGATCACGGCAACGGGGTTGTGACGGCCTACAGCCACAACTCTCAACTTAAAGTCAGCGTTGGCGACACGGTAGAGCAGGGCCAAACCATTGCGTCGGCCGGTTCTACCGGCAACTCGACGGGCCCTCACATCCACTACGAAATCAAAATCAACGATAAGTGGGTCGATCCCGAATACTATCTACCATCGCAATCCAACGGCGATGACGCTGACAAGCGCTTATATACCGTCTCAAGCGCCGACTAAAGCCTGTAAGCCCTTCGACTTACGATATCGGCAGGACGCGCTCTAGTAACGTTTTGAGCGCGTTATGATCCCGCCGGGACAACGAGGCCGTCAAGGCTTCTTCAACTCTGCGAACCCTGACGGCGGCTTGAGCATACAGTCGTCTGCCGTCCGCTGTGA
>JAJUIX010000169.1 GCA_029267455.1 Enteractinococcus sp.
CCAAACATCGCGTTGGTGCCGGTTCCCGAGGCGGTCATGTACCCGCCCAGCGCTCCGACAACGGGCATGAGCAACAGATACCCGTCGCCCAGATTGGCAAGCGATTGTGCCAGAGTTTCGGCAATGTGGCCGCCCTCCATCACGACCCCGAACAGGATGTATAGCGCGGTGGGAACGCCTGTGTTGAACCACAGTCGGAACGCATCACCGGCCAGACCGGGCGCGGGTCTGCGATATTGCCACAGGGCGACGGCCACGCCGGCAAACGCATAGAGGGCAGGGCTGGCGACGATTTCGGTCCACCACGACTCGGCAACCTGTGAGGAAATGATTTGCCCGAGGATTGTTCCGAAGACCAGGACCATATAGGGCACAATGGATCCGCCGGGCCCCGGGAGCAACTTGCTCCGGCGCACCACGAGCAGCCAGGCGATCGTCAATATGGCAGAGGCTACCGCACCGGCAACCGGTGTGCCCAATAGCCAGTTCGATCCCAGCACGAGCACACCGAGCATAAGACCGGAGAGCGCGCCCACTGCTAGGTAGCCAAGGAGTTTGGCGCCGCGCACGCCGGCATGTCGGGCCGCAATAAACGCTGTGACGACCCCGGAGATGAGTACGGCCGGGAAGTTCACGACGGCTGTGGCCAACCCGAATTCGGTTAGTGGCTGACCGGCAAGATCGGCGCCCAGCAGGGTTCCGGGACCCATCGAACCCCACGGCCCGATCACGATTCCCATGAGGGTGATCAGCGCGGCGCGGTATGCGTTGAAGCCAAATGCCAGGGTCAGCGGCAGCCCGATGATCAGGGAGACGCCAAAGCCGGTGACCGATTCCATAAAGGGCACCACGCCATTGGCCATCATCAGCGCAGACCCCAGCGAGGCACCTCCGGCAGCCAACCAGTCGGCGAGTTGTTGTTGCGCCCCGGTTCGGTCCATCACCCGGGCCAGCGTGACGCCGCCCCCGATAATGGCCAGCACCTGGATCATCGTCGTCATGGATCCGCCAACGGTTTCTGCCAGTTCAGCGGCGTTCGCGTCCAACACCCACAGCCCGATGACGATGGCGATGATCACGCCGGCAACCGGCGGAACCCAGGCGGGCAGCCGCGTGAGCAGTAGCGCAATGACCACGAGAATTGGGACGGCGGCCAGCACGACGGTCAACTCGATGCTCACTTCCTCACGGTTCCAGCCATCTATCCTACGCACCAGCTACGACCAGAGGCCCAGGTGAACATCATCCTGGAGGACGAGGCCGCCTCTGTCAGAATCGTTCCAGCTGGTGATCCGCTCAACGAGTCCACAGAGCATGCTGGAAGTATGACAATACCTACTGTACAGAAAACCACTCGCACCGCTGTTGCCGCCCGAGACATCACGAAAACCTACGGCCGCGACGACACGAAGGTCGCTGCGCTCAACAACGTCACCGTCGCGTTCCGACCCGGGGACTTCACGGCGATCATGGGCCCATCCGGGTCCGGGAAATCCACCCTGATGCACTGCCTGGCCGGCCTGGACACGGTCGACTCGGGGCAGGTGGCCATTGATTCGACGATTATCACCGGGATGAGTGACCACGAGCTGACGATCCTGCGCCGCACGCACGTCGGGTTTATTTTCCAAGCCTTCAACCTCGTGCCCACGCTCAATGCCCGCGACAACATCGTGTTGCCGCTCGACCTCGCGGGTACCAACGTTGATGAGGAATGGTTAAACCACATTGTCGAAACGTTGGGGCTGACGGACCGTCTGGACCATAAACCGCATGAGCTTTCGGGTGGGCAGCAACAGCGTGTCGCGGTCGCTCGTGCCCTGTTAACCCGGCCGGCGGTGGTGTTTGCCGACGAGCCGACGGGCGCGTTGGATTCGACCACCGGCGCGGAAGTGCTCGAGTTGCTGGCCACCAGTGCCCGCGAGATGGGTCAGACCATCATCATGGTCACCCACGATCCGCACGCGGCCTCCTATGCCGATCGCGTCGTCCTGTTGAAAGACGGCGCCATTGTGGGGCACCTCGAAAACCCAACCGCCGACTCGGTGCTGAACGCGCTTGCAGAACTGGGTGAATAACCATGTGGAAACTTGCCGTCAGTCAACTCCGCCTCCACCCGCGCCGCTATGTTGCCGTGATCATCGCGATTGTGCTGGGCACGATGTTCCTGGCCGCGTCCCTGCTGGTCACGTCGTCGGCCAAAGAGTCGACCAAGCAGATGCTGGGCGCGACCTATGCGAATGCCGATCTGCTCATGGTCGCCGAACCCGATGCGTCCATTGAATCGGACTCGGCGTTCTATGACCTCGCCGGGACAGCAGAGGTACCCGGCACCTTAGAGCATATCGCCGGGGTCGAAGAGGTCTACCCGCTCATGAACGCCGGGGCCGCAATGGTGCTACCCGAAGACTCCGAGAAACAGGGCACCTATGATGCCGACGCCGACTTTGTGTACGCGACGAACAGGCCCCAGGATGCCTCGCTGATTTCGACACCATTTGTTGACGGCGCCCTGCCGGAAGCCGACGACGAGATCACCATCGACGCCGAGACCGCAGACCGCCACGGCCTGGCCGTCGGTGACACGATCACCGTACGGACGCTGGCGGATGAGGTCGAACGAGCCTTCAGCGTCTCGGGTATCATCGACGACTCACTGGACCCCACCGTCGTGGGTGCCGTGACCGCGTATGTCACCGCCGATACGCTCAGCGATCTCGCCGGTGAGCCCCCGAGCTACGGCATGGCGCTGCTGCGCGTCGACGGGGACATTGATCAAGTCCTCGCCGATGTCCAACAGCAACTGGATGCCGCCGGGCTCCCCGTGACCGTCAATACCCCGGACGTGCAGATCTCCGAAGAGCTCATCGACATGATGGGCTTTGACGCCATCACCGTGGTGCTGGGTGGGTTCTCGGCCATCGCCCTGCTGGTGATGATGCTGGTCATTCATAACACGTTCTCGGTGCTGGTGGCCCAACGCACCAGACAGTATGCCCTCCAACGCGTCCTGGGTGCTACCCGCGGTCAGATTCGCAGAGGTGTACTGGCCGAATCGGTCCTCATCGGGCTCATCGGCTCCCTGTTGGGCATTGGGCTGGCCATCGGGCTGATGTTTGGTCTGCTGAGTTTGGCCCAAACCTGGATGCCGGGGGCCTCCTTCGGCATGGACCCCTCCATCATCTGGGTGCTGGTGGTCGGTGTGATCATCACGGTCGCGGCTTCATGGCTGCCGGCGGCCCAAGCCATGCGCGTCTCGCCGCTCGAAGCGATGCGTCCCGTGCCCGAAGTGACCGCCAAAACCAAGACCGGCAAATTCCGGTTGGTCCTGGGCGCGCTGATGCTGCTCGTCGGCGGGGCAGCTCTAATCTACTGTAGCCGCGAAGGCATGATCGGCGCCGCCATGGCCGCCGGTGCCGTCTCGTTCATCGGCGTACTAGCCCTGGGTGTGCTGTTTGTGCCAGGTGCCGTCTTCACCCTGGGGTGGCTGCCGCGCACCAGCGGCGTCGCCGGCAAGATGGCGCAACTGAACGCCGTCCGCAATCGGTCCCGTACTGCCGCCACTGCTACCGCATTGGTCGTGGGCACCACCCTCGTCGCGCTGATTCTGACGGGTGGGCGCAC
>JAJUIX010000279.1 GCA_029267455.1 Enteractinococcus sp.
GCCGCCGACGTCGGTCAGATCGGTCTGGGTGGTGACATACGCCATGATGAGCATGGTGTCGTCGTCGGTGATGACCGTGTCGTGGAAGTCGGTTTCGTGCGGCGACAGCGAGCCGCCGGTGGTGACGGTGGTAAAGACCTGATAGTTGTCGTTCATGAGGAAGATATCGCCGTAGCCCCAACCCTCTTCGCCGGGGCCCTTGAAGTAGGTGAGGACGGGCTCGCCGCGGTACTCCTGGACGCGCACATCAAAATGGCCGTGGTCATTGGTGTGCTGTTTTGACGGATCCATCCACACCAGCTCGCCGTTGGCATCCAGAATCATGGCCGCGCTATCGGGGGTGAGGGATTCAAAATCCGGAGCGATGAAGATGTACTCATCCGAATTGGCGTATTCGTCGCTCCAGGCCTCGCCGCGATTGAATTGTAGTTCTACGGGTTGAAGATCTGGGCGCGAGATGAAGGTTTGATGCGGTGGGCCTTGGACGTCGTCCTCGGCTTCAATTTCAGCATCTGCGGCACCGCAGCCCCCAAGCAACCACAGTGCCAGCAAGCTCACGGCACCGAAACCGATGAGATGCCGGTGCTTGACGGTTGGGATGACCCGTGTCCTCATGCTTCTGGTGTACACCATGCCGGGCCGTGGAGCAACGCCTCGTTAGGCCGACCAGTTCTGATATCCGATCAGGTCAGGCAGCGGGGTGAGAGAAATGGCCAGTTCTGACTCGGTCGCGTCGATGTACCAGTCGCCATCGGCCCAGATCATGTCCAACAACACCGAGGTGCGAGAGGTTTCGGAGCCGTCAAATGAGGTGACCGCCATATCGATCTGTGCGGTGTCGCCATCGTAACTGACGAGGCGGAACCCACCCAGGGCGGTATCTGCTTCCGAGAACACAGTGGTGAACAGTTCTTCGGCCTCGGCGCGGTGTTGCTCGGCGTATTCACCTGCGAAAACGTCTGGTGTCTCTTCCCAGTAGGACGGGTTGGTCAACTGGCCGGTGTAGGCGGATGCGGCAAACAGCATCCCGCGCGGGGAATGTTCAAAACAGCTGAACTCGCCGTCGGTCTGGTATTCGCCGGGGCCGTAGGTTTCAGAGATCGGTAACCAGGCACCGCGGTGTTCGACCCATTCGGCGTCCGGCGTGTCCCCGATGGAACCTTCGAGCGCCACCCGGCCGAGCTCGCACACCGAGTCGGTGGGCTGATCCGAGTAAACGGCGGGTTGGCCGAATTCGTTGTCCCTATCCAGTGTGGAGACGATAAATGCGATGACGATGGCGGTTGCGGCCACAGCAATGCCGATAATGGTGAGTACGCCCTTGCCCGTGGTCCAGAAGTTAGATTTTTGCAGCTGGGGCGGGTTTTCGGAGCTGGTGGGTTGCCGTCGGGCAGTTGAGCCCTCATCAGAGTCGCGTGTGGTCATCACTTCGAGTCTAATCGGCGCGGGCCCGCGGGCAGGAGTCAGTCCCCCGTCAGCTGATGTTGGACGCTGCAGTTACAGGTCGCGCATATACA
>JAJUIX010000075.1 GCA_029267455.1 Enteractinococcus sp.
GGTGAAAGCGCCCGCTTGTTCGGCGATGGCCGAGTGCAACGTCACCTGGAATAAGACATCGCCAAGTTCTTTGCGGAACTCCTCGTACGTGCCGTTTTGAAGCGCAGTCGCGTCCCAATGCTCTGCGGGCACCGACTCGATGACCTCAACGGCCTCATAGGCTTCTTCGATGAGGTATTCGGTTAGCTGGTGGTGGGTCAGCTGTTGAGTCCAGGGGCAGTATTTTCGTAACTGGGCGGTGATCCAGACTAAACGCTGGAGTCCGGTATCGGGCATTAGTTGGGTTGTTCCTGGTCTTCGTCGTCTTCAAATTCCACAAAGAACACCGGTGCTTCCGGGTCGTCTTCGTCGTGGACGCCTGCGATGACATCCATCCATGAAAACTCGATGAATTCGCGCAGCTGATCGCGTGCGTATTCGGTTTGGAACGCGCCCTTGACAGCGTTGAGTTGGAACTCCAGCAGGTCGACCATGGTGTACCCATAAACGGCTGCCAGGGTGTAGAGTTCATCGGTCAAACTTACACCGGAAATCAGCCGGTTGTCGGGGTTGACGGTGACGGCGAAACCGGAGCGGTAGAGCACATCAAATGGGTGGTTTTGCAGCGGAGCGTCCTCGGGTCCGGGCTCAACCGCTGCGGTCTGGATATTGGAGGTCGGACATACTTCCAGCACGGTGTTGTTGTACAGGGTGCGGTTAGCGACATCCCCCCACACCAAAATTTCCTGGTCGTCATCGAGTTCGACGTTGGACAGATCTTCGATCATGTTAACCCCGTGACCGATGCGCAGGGCGCGACCTGCTGTCAACGCTCCGGCGATCGAGTCGAGCCCGTCTGCTTCACCGGCGTGAATGGTGATGGGGACAAAGCGCTCATCCAGCCAGGCGAAGACTTCGGCGAACCGAGTCGCGGGGAAGCCTTCTTCGGGTCCGGCGATATCAAACGCGACAACGGATCCGGCAGGCCGGTGCCGGTGCGTTAGTTCGGCGATACTCTGGGCGTTTTCCACTGAGTTTTGACGCATGGCGCATAGGATCTGGTGCACCTGCAGTCGACCATCGAGTTCCGCCATGGCTTTTTCGAGCCCCGCGGTGACAGCATCCACGGCTTCATCGAGGCTGAGGCCACCACGGGTGTGTTGTTCTGGAGCCCAGCGGACTTCGCCGTAGACCACGCCGTCTTCGACCAGGTCCATGGCGAATTCGTAGGCGATGCGTTCCAGCGCCGGTGCGGTTTGCATCACGGCGGTGGTGTGATCGAACATTTCGAGGTATTTGGGCAACGAGCCGGCATTGGCTGCTTCGGCGAACCAGGTGGCCAGCGCTTCTTCGGAGTCGGCTGGGAGTTCGTGGCCGATGTCGCGGGCCAGTTCCCAGACCGTTCCCACGCGCAGACCGCCGTCTAGGTGGTCGTGCAGTGAGACTTTCGGCAGACTCGCCAGGTCAAGGGCAAACGGGTCGAGGTGCAGGTCGTCGTCTGGGCCGAGGGCTTCGGTGTCAGTGGATTCGTGTTTCATCACGAGTTCGAGTCTAGGCCAGTTTCACCCTCGTCGGCATCTTGGCTGAGATGTTTATCCAACCGCGAGCGCATGAACCGCTTGATGCCGCGGTCGATGAGCCATCCCAGAATGGACGCAAGCACCAGGGCCAGGGCGATTTGTAACAGGGTGTTGTCCAACCACCCGGCGGTGAAATACCCGATGGCGATCGAATACGCTGCCCAAATGGCCGCTGAAATGAAGTCCAGCATCATGAATTTCAGCAGCCGCATGCGCGTGGCCCCGGCGATGAAGTTCACAGCCACGCGACCGCCCGGGATGTGGCGGGCGGTGATGATGACCAGTGCGCCAGAGTATTTCAGGGTCGCGCGGACTCCTCCGATAGCGCGAACCACCGAGCGGGTGCGCATCCATCGGAAGCGGGTCACCCCGATGGTCCGGCCCAGCCAGTAGGCAACCTGATCTCCGATAAAAGCCCCGAACCAACCGAGGAAAAACAGTTGGACTAAGTTGATGCTGTCGCGGTGTTCAGACAGCGCGGCGAGCGCCACGAGGATAGATTCGGAAGGCACCACCGGAAAGAACCCGTCGATCAGACTGAACAGGAAGACGGCAAGCGGCATCCACCAGGCCTCGGCGGCATCGAGGATGATGTCTTCAAGAAAGTCCAACAAGTCGGGCCTTACAGGGTCCTAGCGAATGACGTCGATGATGACATTGGGTGCGGTATAGGAGTCAGCGACGTCCACGGCGTCATCCAAGAGTTCGGTTGCGGGTGCAAAATGTTCTGGGGTCTCGGTATACAGTGTAAACAGCGGTTGACCGGCGGCAATGGTGTCTCCGGGTTTGGCATGCAGCCGGATGCCTGCGGTGGCTTGGACGGGCTGGCCTTGGAATTGACGGCCTGCTCCCAGACGCCAGGCGGCTTCCCCGACGGCGCGGGCATCCAAGCGATTGATGACGCCGGAGGCTTCGGCAACCACGCTGTGTTCGTGACTGGCGGCTGGTAGGGCGGCATCTGGATCGCCGTGTTGTGCAGCCACCATGGCCCGCCAGGTATCCATGGCCTTCCCGTTGGCGAGGTGTTCGGCCGGGTCAGCGTCGATACCCGCACCTGCCAACATATGGCGTGCCAGGGTGAGCGTGAGTTCTACGACGTCGTCGGGGCCGGCTCCGGCGAGTACTTCGAGGGTTTCTTCGACCTCGATGGCGTTGCCGACCGTATATCCCAGCGGGGTGTCCATGCGGGTCAGTACCGCGGTAGTGGCCACCCCGTATTCCTTGCCCAACCACACCATCTTTTCGGCCAATTGCCGAGCGTCAGCTTCGTCTTGCATGAACGCCCCGGACCCGGTTTTTACATCGAGTACCAAAGTGTCGGTGCCTTCGGCCAGTTTTTTGGACATAATGGACGAGGCGATCAGCGGCATCGAATCGACCGTGGCGGTGACGTCACGTAGCGCATAAATTTTCTTATCCGCCGGGGCAAGCTCTGCGGTGGCGGCGCAAATGACTCCACCGGGGTTGAGGAGCTGTTCGCGGATGTGGGCTTCGGTGAGATCAACTTGAAACCCGGGGATGGACTCGAGCTTGTCCAACGTCCCGCCGGTGTGGCCCAAACCGCGACCAGAAAGCTGTGGCACAGCAACCCCGTAAGAAGCGACCAGCGGGGTCAAGGGCAGGGTGATTTTATCGCCGACTCCCCCGGTGGAATGCTTGTCTGCCGTGGGTTTACCCAGCGACGAGAAATCGAGGGTGGTCCCGGAGTTGAGCATCGCGGTGGTCAGTGCGAATAACTCGGTGTCGTTGAGGCCCCGGAAGTAGATGGCCATGGCCAAAGCTGCAAATTGTTCATCGGAGACCTCACCTGCTGTATACGCGTCGATCATCCAGGTGATCTGATCGCCGGTGAGGGAGTCTCCGTTGCGTTTGGTGGTGATGATATCTACGGCGGTATACATGGCTAGTCCTCCAGGTTGTGGGGCCCAAAGGCTGCCGGCAAAAGTTCATCGAGTGTAACCGGCCCATTGGCAGTGGCAATCGATAAGGTGGGTGCGGCGTGTTCGTATAGGACTTGGCGACAGCGGCCGCACGGGGTGATGTAATCGCCTCTCCGGTTGATGCATACCAGGTGCGTCAACGGCGCTCCGGCGGCCAGGCGCCACGATGCCAGCATCGAGCATTCGGCGCACTGTGTCAGACCGTAGGATGCGTTTTCAATGTTGATGCCGGTGTGCACTGTGCCGGCTGCATCCAAGGCTGCAGCGGCGACCGGGTAGTTTGAGTAGGGCGCGTAGGCGCGGGGTAGGGCTTCGAGCGCGGCAGCATGGAGTTGCTCATGCGGGGCCATTAGGCGGCTCCCACAAGCGCCCGCAGCGCGGCCTGGGTAAAGATCTGGATGCCGACTCCGATCGCGCGTTCGTCCGGATTGTAATCGCCCTGGTGGAGGTCAAATGTTGGGCCCGACGGCGTGCGGGTGCCCAGTCGGAACATGGCGCCTGGGATTTGCTTGGTCATCCACGCGAAATCTTCGCCACCCATAGACTGGTCGGCCAGTTCTATCGTGCGGGAGCCGAATTCGAATCGGGTGGCATCTTCGATCAGGTCCATTTCGGCTTCATTATTGACCACCGGGGGCACGCCGCGCTCGTGTTCCAAATCGACTTTCACACCGTAAGGGGCGGCCACCTGGTTGACGACCTCAGCCAATAATTGCGATACATACTCCCAGGCCTCGACATCCAGTGTGCGCAGGGTGCCGGAGAGCTGACCAGAAGTTGGGATTGCATTGGGTGCATGCCCGGCCTGAATGTGGCCCCAGGTCAACTGCGCCCCGGAGCGGACATCAATCCGCCGGGCCAAGACGGCCGGCACTTGAGCGGCGACCTGCGACAGGGCGTAGACGACGTCCTGGGTTTGCTGTGGCCGTGAGGTGTGGCCACCTCGCCCGGTCAGCGTCACGCGCACGGTATCGGTAGCCGAAGTAATAGCTCCGATGCGGGTACCAATCGTGCCCACGTCAAAGCTCGGGTCTGCGTGTAGCGCGATAATCCGTGGTACCTCATCCAGGATGCCTTCCCGGATAATTTCCAGCGAGCCACCCGGGATTTTTTCTTCGGCGGGTTGGAAAATTACTCGGATGCGACCTGATATTGCTAAATCGTCAACGTTCACGGCGGCGCGACTGGCCCACAGCCGGTGCAGTGTAATGGCGGTGCCTAACGAGACAGCAGCATGAATGTCGTGGCCGCAAGCATGCGAAATGCCATCGTGCACGGAAGCATAAGGTAAACCGGTCGATTCTTGAATCGGTAGCGCATCGATATCCGCCCGAATCCCTAGGACAACCGGACCGGTGCCAATATCCACCCAGGCCCCGGTTGTGGATTCGAAACGTTGCGGTTTGAGACCGTAACGCTGCAGGGTGGCAATAATTTGATCGGTCGTGCGGTATTCGCGAAATGATAATTCCGGGTGCTGATGAAGATCGCGGCGAAAAGTCACCGCGTCTTCGAGGATCTCGTGCACCGCATCGGCAATGCGTGGCAGGCCGGGATCATCACGAACCGGCTGCATATCGGATAGCGCCAGATGTTGGGGTTTGTCACTCACAACACATCATCGTCCCCGTGTTCTTTGATTGACTCCACGGCCTGTTTGACCGACTGCGCGTGTTTGGTAGTGGTCACCAGCAACGCGTCAGGGGTGTCAACCACCACAATATCTTCTACCCCGATAAGCGCAATCACACGCGAGGTATCGGTGACGACTACGCCGTCTGCCTCATCCGCATATACCCGCGGGGTTTCGCCAATGACCGTGACCCCGTCTTCGTTAGCGGCTGGATGCAGCCGAGCAATGGCTGCGAAATCTCCAACGTCATCCCAGACAAAATCTCCCGGGATGACGGCCACGTCGCCGGCTTCCGCCGCCGGTTCGGCCACCGCGTAGTCAATGGCCGTCTTCGGCAGCGTCGGCCAGACTTCAGCCATCACCTTATCGGCGTCACCGGCCTCGATAGCCTGCGCTATCTGGGTCACGCCCGCAAAAAGTTCTGGTTCGTTGGCTCGTAAGTGTTTGAGTAACAGTTCGACTGGGGCAACAAACATCCCGGCATTCCAAAAATGGTCTCCCGCGGCGATATAGCGCTTCGCCACTGCTGCTTCGGGTTTTTCAACAAACTTGGCGACCTCATATGCCGACGGGGCGGCCTCGACCGATAGCTTCTCACCCTGCTGGATGTAACCAAAACCCGTCGACGGGTAGGTCGGTTTGATCCCGATGGTTACGATTTTGTTGGTGGCCGCCGTCGCAATGGCTTCAAGCACCGCCTCTTGGAAATCCTCATCGGGCCCAATGACCTGGTCGGCGGCAAACGAACCCATGATGGCCTCGGGGTCGCGCTCATACAGGACCGCGGCGGCCAGGCCGATCGCAGCGGCTGAGTCTTTGGGCTCAGGTTCGAATAAAAAATTCTCCTCGGCCACGTCAGACAGCTGTGCACAGACTGCATCGCGGTGGGCTTCTCCCGTCACAATGACAACGTGTTCACCGGCAATGGGCTCCAGGCGGTCATAGGTCGCTCGGATCAGCGTCTGACCGGAACCGGTCAGGTCATGAAGAAACTTTGGCGCGGCCGCACGTGATAATGGCCACAGCCTGGTGCCCACACCGCCGGCCGGGATGACCGCCCAGAAACGATCCAGCCCCGGAATATGAGATGATGAAAACTGCTGTTGGTTCACTCAAACTACTGTATTGCACATCTCTGACAAGTAGCTGACGTTACCACCGGTATGGTCGAAAATGTCGCATTAACGCTTCGTCGGCCAGATA
>JAJUIX010000126.1 GCA_029267455.1 Enteractinococcus sp.
CGACGAAACATTTCCGTAGAAGAAGTCCCGGATCCGACCATTGAGCAGGCTACCGACGCGATTATTCGTATCACCTCCACCGCCATATGCGGCTCGGATTTGCACCTGTATGAGGTGTTGACCCCCTTTATGACCGAGGGCTTTATGACCGAGGGCGATATTATTGGGCATGAGCCGATGGGCATCGTGGAAGAAGTCGGGGCATCGGTCACCAACCTTGAACCGGGCGACCGCGTCGTCATCCTCTTTAATATTTCCTGCGGGAAGTGTTTCTACTGTCGTCGCGGACTCCAGTCGCAGTGTGAGGTCACCCAGGTCACTGATTACGGAACTGGCGCGACCCTCTTTGGTTATTCGAAACTTTACGGCCAGGTCCCCGGCGGGCAAGCCGAATATCTGCGCGTCCCACACGCCGACTATGGACCGATCAAAGTGGGCTCAGAACTTTCTGATGAACACTATCTGTTCCTCTCTGATATCTTGCCCACCGCCTGGCAGGCGGTGAAGTACGCGCACATGCCCGAAGAAGGCGTTCTGGGTGTACTGGGGCTTGGTCCGGTTGGCCAATTTACGGCACGAATCGGGGTGCAGCTGGGGTATCAGGTTGTCGGCGTCGATCCGGTACCAGAGCGCCGTGCGATGGCAGCCCGTCACGGTGTCACGGTGGCAGCCGAGCATGACGAAGCGATGGAACTGGTCAACGAGCGCTCCGGAGGTCGCGGCGCCGATGGAGTGGTCGACGCGGTGGGAATGGAAGCTCATGGTAATCCGGTGGCCGCAGCAATGCAGCGAGCCACGGGACTTCTCCCGGATGCACTTGGTCAAAAAGCTATGCAAGAGGTGGGCCTCGATCGGACGGCAGCGCTTCAATCAGCTTTCGAGATGGCCGGCCGGGGTGGTGTCGTCTCATTGAGTGGTGTGTATGGCGGGGCTGCCACGCCGTTACCGATGCTGACGATCTTCGATAAACAACTCACCATTACCACTGGCCAGTGCAATGTGCGCAACTGGGACCAGGATCTGATGCCGTATGTGGAGGACCCCAAAGATCCACTAGGCGTCCGGGATCTCCTGACTCACCGGTTGCCCCTGGAGCAGGCACCGCAAGCCTATGAGATGTTCCAGAAGAAAACCGACGGCTGTATCAAAGTCGTACTGCAGCCTTAGCGTCGTTGAAGAGTGATGACTCGACGAGCAAGGTGAGCTAGACAACTGGCTCGCTGACGGCGAGATCCCAGGCTGGACCGCCGGTTGACTGAGCTGCGGTGAGTAGGGTAGTGATATGTCAAACGAAACGAAAAAAGGCCCAGAGATTAACTGGATTGGGGCGATAGGTTCCGGTCTGGGCTCTGTGACATCAGCTGTGCTGTTGTCCACCACTGGGGCAGCTGGTACGTGGATCGGCGCCGGGATCGGTACCTTCATCATTACCGCCGGGGGAGCCATCTACGCCTACTACCTGCAACGGGCCAAAAAAGGTATTGAAAAGACCGCGGACAAGATCAACTTGCCCAGGCCTAGCGAGCTACGAGGCAAGTCGGACCCCAAGACCCGCACTATCACGGCGGAGCGCGATCCTACCCAAGCTGCGCGCTCCGAGCCGCCGCCAGAAGAGGACGAAGAAAAAACAAAGCCTTCCTTCAAGGAAGTGCTCAAGGGTATTCGGTGGAAACGTGTCGCTGGACTCGGGGTGGCGCTCTTTGCCGTCACTATGGCCATTATTTTCATTTTCGAATTGGCCACCGGTCGCCCTGTATCGTCCTATACGGGCGGGAGTAGCCCCGAAAGTACCGGTACGACGTTGACCGGGATTACCGACCCGGCCGATCCTAGCGCGCCTTCTGATACTTCTGACCCCTCTGGGCCGTCGGGAACTACCGACAACGATCAGCAACGTGCTCCAGAGCAGCAACAGCAGCATCAGGAGGATGAGCCGGGTGGGCAGGTGCCGCCCGCTGAACAGCATCAACCTCAGCAACAACAGCCGAACGAGCCTGCACAGCCGGAGGAGGAAGCAACCGCACCGGTTGAGCCTGCACCACAGGAACAGCAACAACGACAGCAACAACCACAGCAGCAGCCTCAAGAAATCTTGCCTGAACCGCAGGATGAGCAGGTCGAGGCGCCACAGTAAATACGGGTTGAAAGAACCCTACATAATTCAGCGTGTTGCTGTTGATCGCCGTTGTGCCGCGTATCGTCCATGCGTCAGCCAATAGACCAGGATGGAACCCAGTAATACGGCGGCACCGGCAAGGTACAGGCCCGAATAGCCCGCAAGTTGGATCATGAACCCAAGGGCTACGGGGCCAACTGCGATCCCGGCATCAAGCGCTAGATAGTGCGTTGAGGTAGCAATGGGGATTCGCTCAGGCGTGGTGCGGCCAATGCCGACAGACTGTAAGCTCGGCACCGCGCCACCCTGACCGATCCCTCCGAGCACAGCGGCCAGCAGAATAACCCACGTCGTGTCGGCGACCGCGATCAGCGTCAAGGATAATGCAAACGACAAGAGAGCCCATGGGATCACCGCATTTTCGCCCCGACGGTCATGCACTCGACCAGCAAAGAGGCGCACCCCAAACATCGCCAGCGCAAATATCACAAAGAATAGGGACGTCGCCTCGGTCATGCCCCGCCCGACCAAAAACGGCGGCAAAAACGTGGTGATCAGGGCGTAACCGATGGCACTGAGAAAGGCGACCACCGCGACCGGAAGCACCTTCGGGTCCACGAGGTCGGAACCGCGCAATCGCCATCGTTGGGCATATTCTTCCGTGTCGGGAGTGTGTTCCTGGATGCGCATGGGCAAGACGGCCAGTAACGAGACCGCCGCGCAGGCTGCCGTGAAGTGAAAGACCCAGTCGGCAGAGGCAATGGCATGAATCTCGACGGCCGCCACCGGACCGATGGCCATGCCGAAGGTCGCTGCCAGCGCGTAATAGCCGAGCCCCTCGCTGCGTCGGCTCGGTGGAATGATATCGATGACGGCAGAGGTCACCGCCGTCGAAATGATCCCAAACATGGTGCCTTGCACAATACGAGTGACAATCAGCAGGGCGTAGTGATCAATCAGCGGGTACAGCAGTGAACAGACGACAAATATTGTCAGCGCAATGATGAGGGTGCGTTTGCGCCCGATGAAGTCTAAGTATTTGCCGATCACGAGGCGCACCAGGCCGGCGCCGAGTACAAACGAGCTGGCGGCAAAACCTGCTGCGGTGTCGTTGGCTTGGAAACGCTCGGCGGCGTACAGTGCCATGAACGTCATCAGTGAGATGAAGACAATGTAGGAACCCAACAGCACCGTGAATGCTAGAAAGTAATCACGGGTAAAGAGCGCGCGGTGGGCTGTGGACGTCATGTCCATAGCTTACAGATTCTTTTGGCCAAACCGGACACTGACGCGGAAGGCCCGCCGGATCATATGCTCGTTGGATAACTCAAGGTCTCGGTTCCTTTGGCGCGTGCAGCAATGCTACTCATGACCGGTCCCCCAGCGGGGAGCCCCGGCGACGCGGTTCGGGGATTGTGTCGAGTGTGGCGGGCATGTTTTTATGGAGCTACGTCCTCACTGCTTGAAGAGCTCACGAACGAATGACACAGGAGTGTTTCATGCGAATTGCAGTCGTCGGAGCTACCGGGAATGCCGGAACAGCGGTGTTGCGCGAATTAGCCGGTCATGACAAGGTCGAATCGATACTGGGAATTGCCCGGCGCCTTCCGAACCGGGATTTGGAGCCCTACCGGCATGCTGACTGGCACACTGCCGATGTGCAGTTCCCGGAAATCCGCGCCGAACTGGCCGAGGTGTTTGCCGGTTGTGATGCGGTTATTCATCTGGCCTGGCTGATCCAGCCCAATAAAGAACGGGATCTGTTGCGCCGCACAAATGTGGACGGTACCCGTCACGTGCTGGAGGCGGCGGCTGACGCAGGGGGCAAACACGTGGTCGTTGCCTCATCGGTGGGCGCCTATTCACCCGTCTACGATAACGAGCTACGCGACGAGTCCTGGCCGACCGAGGGCATCGACAGTTCGCACTACAGCGTGGATAAGGCAGCCCAAGAACGGATTCTGGACGAATTCGAAGCCAAGCATCCTGAGATCACGGTCGCTCGGTTACGTCCTGGACTCAAATTCCAAGGCAGTGCTGGTTCAGAAATCCAGCGTTACTTCCTTGACAGCTGGGTTCCGGTGCAGCTGCTGCGTCTGGGGCGGCCACCGATCATCCCCTTCCCCAAAGACGTACGGGCCCAGGCTGTGCACACCGACGACGTGGCCCGAGCGTACGTCATGGCTGCTGTGCAGGGTGCTGAAGGAGCCTTCAATATTTGTGCCGATGACATCCTCGATGCGGGAACCATCGGTGGTGTGGTGACCAAGAACCCGAAATTCGGTCGGGTCCTGCCAATCCCCAATAAATCACTACGTCCCCTGGTCAAAGCTGCCCATCGTTCCGGAGTGTTGCAAGCTGACGAAGGGTGGTTAGACATGGCGCTGCACGCGCCGCTGATGGATAACAGCCGAGCCAAAGCAGTGCTCGGGTGGACTCCGTCCATGAGTGGGGCCGAAGCGCTGGAGGAACTGATCCAAGGGATGGTCGCGGGAAGCGGCAAACGCTCTGGACCGATGCGGGCACGCGAGCAAGAATCCGTTGCGCCGTTCACGCTCCCGCCAAAGAAACACACACTGCCCGAAGATATCGACGCCGTAGCCCTGCGGCAGTACATGTCCGACCACCTGGCCGGTGCAACCGCCGGGCTCAATCGGATCAAGAAATTGGCCGAAGCCTTCATGGAAACCCCGGTCTACGGGGAGCTAGCCACCGTGGCA
>JAJUIX010000211.1 GCA_029267455.1 Enteractinococcus sp.
AGCTCTTCTTCGGTCACCACAAACCCGCCACCGATCGAATAGGTGATCTGGGAGTCCAGCTCATTGCCGTCGGCGTCGAAGACCGAAGATTTCATCCCGTTGGGATGACCCGGTAGAGACTTGGAAAGGTGCAGGATGACATCGTGTGCGCGATCGAACGCAATAGTCTTGGTTCCTGCCAGTTCCAAGGTTGCTGAGGTCTCGACCTGTGCGATGATGTCGTCGACCTGCTCGGGCACAATCGTGGCGGGATCATGCCCGGCGAGCCCCAGAATCACCGCGGTGTCTGAGTGGTGGCCGATACCGGTGGCTCCCAGCGAGCCAAAGAGTTCTACTTGGGCTCGCTGGGTGGCTGCCAGGGTATCAGCGTCCAGGCCATTGATGAACTGGGCTGCCGCCCGCATGGGGCCAACGGTGTGAGACGATGAGGGTCCCAAACCGATAGAGAACATGTCCAGCACACTTAATGCCATGGCTTATCCTTTCGCAGATGAAAACTCGATCATCCCGTCGAGTAACCAGTTCGTGACGTGGTTAGCAAACGAAATGCGCGGGGCGATCCACCAGGTGTCCTCGGCGACCCGCCACAGGATGACCGGGGTTTGGGCCACTTCAGTAACGTAGGCCTGGTTGACGGTCCATACCCGCGGGTGCAGATCCAGCGGGCAGGATTTCCGTAGCACCAGGGCTGCGGCTTGGCCCGACAGTTCGATAATAGTCCGGTTGGCAGACAGATCCAGCACCTGGCCGGAACGGTCCCCCAGGACTTCGGTAAGCCGATCCGCCAGTTGCGTATCTGGTTGATCGATGGCCAAGAACTCATCGGGTGATAGCCACAGCACGGCGGTCGATTCCACGTTCCCGACGACATCGCCGACCTTGGACGGCAGCCCGCCTAGGGCCTCCGCGAGGACGGTGTGGCCTTCGGTACCCGGTTCGGCGCGCAACCCCACCTGGGTGGTGAAGGGCACTTCCCGGATCGCCACGGCGGCAGACGAGGCGGCCTGTAGTTCTTCGGTTCGATCGGCAAGCGGTGAGTGCCGCAATTGTTGTAGGTTAGCCATCTCGACGAGCTCCTTCGGGATCATAGAGGACGGTTGGGCCGATTTTCATGGTGACTTCCTTACCATCGACCAGGGCCTTGAGGCTTTCACCGATGCGATCAAAACCATTTTTGACTAGCGCCAGCCCGAACGTGCGGCCAAGTGCCGGCGAATTATACGACGCGGTGACCCAGCCGTCTTGTGGGACGGGGCCAGCTTCGATATCAATCGGGGTGTCTATGGCCACCAGCGCTTCGCCTTCTTCTAGGCGGAAGGTTGGGTCATCCGGCAGCACGGAGACGAGCTGTTTACGATCTTCACGGACGTTATCTGCTCGGGAGAACGAGCGTTTGCCGATGAAGTCCTTGTGCTTGGCTAGGATCCAATCCGCACCGATATCCTGCGGGGTCACGGTGCCGTCGGTTTCTTGACCGACCACGATGAAGCCTTTTTCAGCGCGCAGCACGTGCATGGTTTCGGTTCCGTAGGGGGTGATGTTGAATTCTGCACCGGCTTCGGCTACGGCTTCCCACACGGCCAGGCCGTACCACGAGGCTACGGCGATTTCCCAGGCGAGTTCGCCCGAGAACGAGATCCGACTGGCGCGCGCTGGGATGCCAGAGGCCAGGGTGATGTCGCGGAATTCCATGAACTTGAAGCCTTCGGCCGAGAAGTCCTCGTCCGGGGCTAACTTGGTCATCACCTCGCGCGACTTTGGTCCAACGACGGCGATGGTGGCGTATTGTTCGGTGACCGAGGTGGCGTAGACATCAAGTTCTGGCCATTCGGTCTGCAGCCACTCTTCGATCCAGTCCAGGACATCTGCTGCACCCGAGGTGGTGGTGTGCATGAAGAACCGGTCTTCAGCTAAGCGCAAGGTCACACCGTCGTCGAAGATCATCCCGTCGGCTTTAAGCATGATGCCATAACGGCCCATGCCTTCTTTCAGCTTGACGTAACCGTTGGTGTAGATCCGGTTGAGGAACTCGGGGACGTCTTTACCGCGCAGTTCAATTTTGCCCAGCGTGGTGCCGTCGAACATACCGACCGACTCGCGTACGGCAGCGCATTCGCGGTACACGGCTTCGTCCATGGTCTCGTTGCCTTGCGGATAGTACCAGGCGCGTTTCCACTGACCAACGTCTTCAAACACGGCTCCGGCGGCCACGTGGGCCGAATGAATCGGTGTGGTGCGGGCGACTTCAAACAGTTTGCCACGACGACGTCCGGCCAAAGCAGCGAAGCCGACCGGCGTGTACGGCGGACGGAACGTGGTGGTGCCGATATTCGAGAGGTCATCCACACCCAGGATCGAGGCCATCACGCCGATGGTTGGGACACCGGAGGTCTTGCCCTGATCAGCGCCCGTGGAGATTGACGTGTAGCGTTTGACGTGTTCGACCGAGCTCATCCCTGCACCGGTGGAGCGCAGGATATCGGCGACCGACTGGTCACGCTGCAAATCCACGAAGTGGTTGTTGTAGTACTCGGCGCTTTCGCCGTCCGGTGAGGGGACCAGCCACAGCGGCTGGACAGGCCCGTAGGGGCGATCAATCGCACGCGGAGTGTCAGGCTCGGCGTCAAATCCGGCAGCGGTGGCGGCGGCAGCCCCGGCTTTTGCACCGGAAGCCAGTGCCGATGCGGTGCTGTATTGACCAACCAGTGCACCGGCCAGGCGCATGTCGTCGACCGATTCGACGGCGATAAAGCCCTGGAGCTGGTCGTCCCAGTCGATGCGGCCATTGCGTCCGGAGTGCAGGTGTACCACAGGTGACCAGCCACCCGAGACGGCCAGCGTATCGACCTCGAGGCGCTGGGCCTTGGCGGTGTCGAGTTTGCCGTTGAACGGGGCCACGGTGATGGCGGACAGTTCATCGTCTTCGCCCGCGTGCGTGTCGATCACGGCCGACCCGATGAGCACGTTGACGCCTTCGGAGACGGCTTGTTGGGCGGCAGCCGA
>JAJUIX010000232.1 GCA_029267455.1 Enteractinococcus sp.
GTCTTAGCATGGGTGCAATTGGTTATGCCACCAGCTATAGCTTCCGATCACCAAATTGAAAACTATCAAGAAATCGTGGTTCAACCTGGCGATACGTTATGGGACATTGCTTCACGAGTCTCGCAAGGAGCAGAACGGGCAAAGGTGCTTGATGAAATCTTGGTTTATAACGATCTCAACTCTTCTGACCTGGAAATAGGCCAAACGCTCTACGTTCCAGTAGCGCATGATTGATCTCGTATTCCTGTGTCACTCGCTGCAGTAGGCGGGACGTCCCAGCTATGCTATTGCCGTGACTAAACAGCAAGAAGAAGCCAAAACATCAGCCCTGGAGGCCCTGCCTCTCCGCGACGATCTCCGTGGTCAAACACCCTACGGTGCTCCACAACTTGCCGTAACGCATCTGCTGAATACCAATGAGAATACTCACCCCGTACCTCAGGTCGTGGTTGATGCCATTGGCGATGCAGTGCATCAGGCTGCTTCTTCTCTGAACCGCTACCCGGATCGTGAATTCACCGAGCTACGCCAACGATTAGCCACCTATTTGGGTCATGGGCTAACCGAAGACAACGTTTGGGCCGCTAACGGGTCCAATGAGGTTTTGCAACAAATTCTGCAAGCCTTCGGTGGGCCTGGTCGAAAGGTGCTCAGCTTTCCACCGACCTATTCGATGTACCCGCTGCTCGCTTCGGGGACAAACACTGAATATATTCATGGTGTACGGGCAGAGGACTTCACGCTCACACCGGAATCGGCAGCACAACAGGTCAAAGAGACGCAGCCCAATATCATTATTTTGTGCTCCCCAAATAATCCGACCGGCACTGCTTTAGAGCTGGAAGTGGTCGAAGCAGTTTATGATGCTGGCAGCGAATTCAACGCCGTCGTCGTCGTAGATGAAGCATACGAAGAGTTCGCGTTGAAGGGGACAAAGTCAGCGCTCACGCTGCTGGAAGGACGCGAGCGCCTGATTATTTCGCGCACGATGTCGAAAGCATTTGCGTTGGCCGGTGCTCGGGTGGGGTATTTGGCCGCGGCACCGCAAGTCACGGACGCACTGCGACTGGTCAGACTTCCGTATCACTTATCGGCCATCACGCAGGCGGCCGCCAATGCCGCACTCCAACACGTTGATGTTTTACTCGGTACCGTTGATCAAATCAAAACTCAACGAGATCGCATCGTCGACGAGCTCCGCAAGATGGGCTTGAAACCAGCTGTATCAGATTCAAACTTCGTCTTCTTCGGGTGGTTTGAAGACGCACACGCAGTCTGGCAGGGATTATTAGACCGCGGAGTGTTGATCCGAGACGTTGGTATTCCGCATCACCTACGTGTCACCGCAGGAACAGAAGAAGAAACCACCGCATTTCTTGTTGCGCTGCGGGAAGTAATGGGGGCCTAAAGTCTCTGGACTGCGCACGGTGCGACTACAATAGAGCTGCACCGCCAACCTCGCCGACAAAGGAGTTTCCAAACCTCTATGGCAGCCGAATTGATCTCTGGTCGCAAAGCGTCGATGAAACGCACGACGTCAGAATCTGATGTGTACGTTGAAGTTGACCTCGACGGTACCGGAACATCGAAGATTTCGACCGGAGTGCCCTTCTATGATCACATGTTGGATGCCCTCAGTCGGCACTCACTCATGGACCTCACCGTCGAAGCTACTGGTGATATCCAGGTCGATGTGCACCATACTGTAGAAGACGTCGCCATTACCCTGGGGGAAGTGTTCAAAGTAGCGCTGGGGGACAAACGCGGTATCCGACGTTACGGTGAAGCAACGATCCCAATGGACGAAGCATTAGCTCGGGCGGTGGTGGATCTCTCCGGCCGGCCATATTTTATCCATGAAGGCGAATCTGAGGCGCAGGTCTATCATCTCATAGGTGGACACTTCACCGGTGCGATGACCCGACACGTCTTTGAGTCATTTACCCATCACGCCGCGATTAACGTCCACGTCGATCTGTTGCGCGGCCGCGACCCCCACCACATCGTGGAAGTGCAATTCAAGGCGCTCGCGCGCGCACTACGCCAAGCCATCGAACAAGATCCACGAGTTGAGGGCATCCCCTCGACAAAAGGTGCCCTCTAGTGTCAAAGAACACTCCAACGATTGCCATAGCGGATTACGGTATTGGCAACCTGGGTTCCTTAGCCAACGCGCTAGAATACTGCGGTGCCACAGTCATCAAAACCGCTCGTTCTCAGGCCCTTCTCAATGCTGACGGTATGGTCCTGCCAGGCAACGGCGCCTTTGGTGCCAGTAAAAAAGCCATGGAAAAACTGAGCATCCTTCGATGGTTGGGACAACGCGTTGCTGGGGGACGACCCGTTCTCGCCGTATGTGTTGGTCATCAAATTCTGTTCGACAAATCAGAAGAATTTGGTAACCACGAGGGCATGGGTGAATGGCCAGGGACCGTGAAAAAACTTCCCACCACGGCGGTACCCCATATCGGGTGGAGCCATGTCCAGGCCGTCGAAGATAGTCGCCTATTTGCGGGTCTAGATAACGAACGATTCTACTTTTCACATTCTTATGCGGTCCTCGACTGGGAATTTGA
>JAJUIX010000229.1 GCA_029267455.1 Enteractinococcus sp.
CCCGCGCAGCTTCTTGGCGTCCTCGGTCAGTCAGTGGGACATCAACCCAGCCGGTGAATTGATTGAGCTCATTCCAGGTGGACTGTCCGTGGCGCAGAAGGACCAATTTTGATGTTGTAGCCATGGCGATCACTTTACCTGCTTAGTAGGACCACATTTGAAATTCACGTTTCGGACCTGCCAAATAGACCCCTGCGGCCACAATGGCAGCAAGACCGAATAAACCGATACGACCGCCATATAGGATGGTTAGTGCAGCTGACCCCAGTCCGAAGATCAGGGCTGCCCCGAGGATCAGCAGCCAGGTGGATTTCGTTTGTCGACTGTGATTTTCAAATGCTGAGCCCGGACGGCGTATGGCATCGACCATTGCCCAAATCACCATGCCGGCGCCGACTAGCGCCAGGGCGGCCTGCAGGCCGTATTCGATCATCAGCACTATCTGCAAGAAATCCATGGGCCTAGTCTAGCGACTCTATCGGGGGTATTAGGCTAGGGGAAGCAAACTGTGTGAAAGGTTGGGTCGTGACGGGGTTATTTGTGGTGTTCGAAGGCGCTGACGGGACGGGGAAATCTACCCAGGTGGCCGCAGTCTCCGAGGCGTTGAAAAAAGCAGGACATGATGTCGTAGTCACGCGCGAACCCGGTGGCTCTGTGGTGGCAGAGACGCTGCGTTCCATTGTGTTAGATCCCGCCCATGACATTGATCCCACGACCGAGGTCCTCATGTTTGCCGCGGCCCGTGCGGATCACATCGCTCAAACCATCCGCCCGGCGTTAGATGCCGGCAAGATTGTCATCTCTGATCGTTTTGTCGGGTCATCGATTGCGTATCAATCCGCTGGCCGTGGCGTTGATGAAACCGCGGTAGCTGATATTAATCTGTATGCCACAGGAAATCTGGTCCCCGATGTAACCGTGGTGTTAGATCTGGATGAAACTGTGGCAGGAAATCGGCGTGTGGACCGAGGGGCGATCGTCGATCGCATGGAGTCAGCACCTGATGGCTTCCAGCAGGCGGTCCGGGCATCATTTCTGGCCCAGGCCGAAGCTGCACCAGAACGGCATCTCGTCATCGATGCCACGCAACCTCCTGAGGCTATCACGCAACAAGTTCTGACGTATCTGCAATGTGAGCATGGAGTGCAACTGTAATGGCCAATCCCGTCTGGCGATCCCTGGCCGGTCAACAAGCGGTCATCGAACAGCTCACCGGCCATCAAACCATCACCGCCCCCACCCACGCCTGGCTATTTACCGGCCCGCCTGGATCCGGTCGGTCCTTGGCGGCTCGAGCATTTGCCCAAACTCTGCAGTGCGAGCAACCCGACCCTGCCGATCGCGGGTGTGGCACGTGTCAGGCATGCGCCACGATCGGAGCGGGCACGCACGCCGACGTCAATATCGTGACAACCGAGAAGGTCTCGTATGCGATCGAAGATGTCCGCGACCTTGTGGCCAATGCACACGACCGTCCCTCCACCGCTCGCTGGCGCATTATCATTATTGAAGACGCCGATAGGATGACCGAGCGCGCCACCAACGTGTTGCTAAAAGCCATCGAAGAACCGCCGGAACGGACCATCTGGATGCTGTCAGCACCCTCCCCGGCAGATGTACTAGTCACCATTAGATCCCGTACTCGCCATGTCCAGTTGGTCATTCCCTCGGTTGAGGATGTGACCCGGTTATTAGCCGAGCGAGATGGCATTGACCCACAACTGGCTGAAGTATGCGCTCGCGCCTCTCAGTCGCACGTCGGGGTGGCACGCTGGTTGGCTCGATCCCCCGAGGCCCGCGAGCGCCGCGACATGATCGTGCACCTCCCGCTGACCATCCGTTCTGCCTCGGCGGCTGTGGAGGCGGCCGAGAACCTTCACAAGCTCGTCCAAGACGAAGCTGAGGCATCCTCTGCCGATCGCAATGCAGCAGAACGCGCCGGTTTGTTGCGATCTCTGGGGCTGACCGAAGACGAGCCCATTCCTCCGAAACTCCGGGTGCATATCCGCCGGATGGAAGACAACCAGACAGCCCGCAATCGCCGCGCGATTCATGATGCCCTCGACCGGGCCATGATTGACCTATCCGGAATTTACCGTGACCTGCTATTACTCCACGTCTCGCCGCAAACGTGGTTGATCAATGAGCATCTCCGTCCAAAACTGATCGACTACGCTTCGAGTGTCACCGCAGAGCATTGTCTCAGCGCCCTAGAAGCCATTTCGCTGGCTCGAAAACGCCTTGCTGGCAACGTGCCTCCCCTGCTGGCCCTTGAAGCGATGCTGCTAGCATTTATTCCTCGAACCAGACGACACGCTCCCTTATAACCACGCAAAGGAAACGCCATGGCACGAACTCTTCGCACGCTGGCTGCGCTCGGTACGATCGCAGCCATGACACTGACCGCCTGTAGCGGTGGCAACGAAGTCGCACCGAATTTCAAATCTCAAGGCGAGTCATTCCCCGAGGAGTTAGCAACCTTCTACGAGCAGGAGATTGCTTGGGAGCAGTGTGAGGATAACTCTGACTATGAGTGCGGCACCGTTGAGGTGCCCATGGATTATGACAACCCGGAAGATTCCAGCATAGATATTCACCTCACCCGGGCTCAGGACACCGCTTCTGAGCAACCC
>JAJUIX010000233.1 GCA_029267455.1 Enteractinococcus sp.
ACCTCCACGCATGAGACCGTGGAATTGGGTTCTCTTGGTTGTTGGGGTTCTTCTGACCGCCTTAGGGCTTGGGCTAGTGATTGGCGGCGCAATTCTTGCTGGTGCTGAAGCCGCGCAACGGGATGGGCAGTACCTCACGCTGGAAACAGAACGCTACCAAAGCACAGGTTACGCCATAATCACCCCGAGATTGATCGTTGATCCGGGAACCACCGCTTCAACGGATTCGATACAACTCGAGGACGTGGCCAGCTTTCAAGTCCGTGTGACACCTGTGATCCCTGATCAAGAAATCTTTGTCGGGATCGCTGACGCCTCCGACGTCGCAACATACCTCGATGATGTGCCCCATGCAGTCCTCGAGGAGGAAATGACCTGGGGTCCTAAGGGCCAACCACCTGATGATTGGTCATGGGAGAAGGACACTGACGACTCCCTCCAGGAAGTTGCGGGCACTCAAACTCCCGCAGCTCCCGCCGAACAAGATTTTTGGGCCGCTTCAACCTCGGGCACCGATACCCAAGAACTGACCTTTGATCTTCAAGAAGGTCAGTGGACGATGGTGGCCATGAGCGCTGATGGCTCTCGTCCGGTGTGGATCGACCTGCAGGCTGGGGCACGCACTGAACTGCTTGACCCCATCTCTCCCGGCCTGTGGATCGCAGGGTTGGTCGGACTCGTCATCGGTATCCCGCTACTGCTGCTCGGTGCGGCCGGCCTCGGACGTGACATCACCCCGGCCGGGCCCCCTGCAAGAAACTTCGGTCAAACGGTCTATCCGCTCGCTTTCGTCGGGCAATTAGACGGCAGGCTTTCTCGATGGCTCTGGTTATTCAAATGGCTGCTGGCGATCCCACACTATATTGTGTTGGCCCTTTTGGGGTTTGCCTTGATGATCACCACGATCGCCGCAGGTATCGTGATCCTCTTTACTGGGCGTTACCCTCGCTCCTGGTTCGCTTTCGTTGTGGGAGTGCTGCGTTGGAACTGGCGGGTGGGCTTCTATTCCTACGCGGCCCTGGGAACTGATCGATATCCGCCGTTCACCCTCGCGCTGACCGATTACCCTGCGGAGTTGACGGTACCATACCCTGAACGGCTCTCTCACGGACTTGTCTTGGTGAAATGGTGGCTCTTGGCCATCCCCCACCTACTCATCGTGGCAATACTTACCGGTGGTGCGGTCCTCGGTATTGGTACGACCGACACCATCACCGGTTGGGGTCTGTCCTTGCTCGCCCTGCTGGTACTGATCGCAGCCATTGCCCTGCTGTTTACCGGAAGATATCTTCCAGGTCTCTTCGCCCTGGTCATCGGTCTCAACCGTTGGACCTACCGCGTCTCAACCTACGTGCTCCTCCTGCGCGACGAGTACCCACCCTTCCGTCTCGATCAGGGTCCCACCGACCCGCCACGACACTCACCACCCGAAGCATCCTCCCCGATTCTTCCTTGAGCTAGTTGCTCACCTGACCCGTATCCGTTCTCACACGCAGTACCGAAAGAGCTTATGAAAGCACTCATTGTCTATGAATCAGCCTGGGGAAATACGAAGGCTGTAGCCGAGCCATAGGGGAAGGCCTATCGAGTCACGTGCATTCCGAAGTCGTAGCGGTGCTGGACGCGCCGTCCTTAGACCAAATCGAAACAGATTTGTTGATCGTCGGTGCGCCTACCCATGCGTTCGGGCTCAGTCGACCAACCACGCGCGAAGACGCTCATCAACGAGGCGGCGAGCTGCTTGAGTTTGGCATACGCGAATGGCTCGAGTCCGATCCTGTGTCCTTACGTGTTGCTACCTTCGACACGCACGTGCGTCACCCTAACCTGCCAGGTCACGCCGGCCAGAAAGCAGCGAAGAAACTCAAAAAATTGGGGTGCACCATACTCGCCAACTCGGAAAGCTTTTTCGTGGAAGGTTATGAGGGGCCATTATTGCCAGGTGAGTTAGACAGAGCCCGAAAATGGGGCCAAGACCTGGCCACAAGACTCCGGAACCACGGCTGATGGCCATCCGTCAGGACGAAGTAACGTTTCGTGCTGTTAGTCCGTGCCGGCATCGAAGGCGGCTTTGAGGCTAGCAGCATCCTGTTCGGCGTCGACATCAACGTCCGAGGAAGCGATCTTGGCCGCGCCGCCAACTTCGAGCTCGCCCATGAGTTCTGCGGTCGGACCAGTGAGGTTGCCCCGGGAAGCATACTGTTCCAGACGTGCCCGCGAATCGGCAATGTCCAAGTTCCGCATGGTCAGCTGTCCGATACGATCGTCTGGCCCGAAGGCGGCATCTTCGACGCGTTCCATCGAAAGTTTCTCAGGGGTATAGGACAGGTTTGGTCCGGTGGTGTCCAGGATGGTGTAGTCATCCCCACGACGCAGGCGCAGGGTGACTTCGCCAGTAATCGCCGAGCCGACCCAGCGTTGTAGAGATTCGCGCAGCATCATCGACTGCGGGTCAAACCAGCGGCCTTCATACATCAGGCGGCCCAAGCGGTACCCGTTGATGTAGTAGTTTTCGATCGTGTCTTCGTTGTGGATTGCATTCAGCAGACGCTCATAGGCAAT
>JAJUIX010000266.1 GCA_029267455.1 Enteractinococcus sp.
CGCTGCAGACGAAACGCAAACCACCTCGGTGATTGTGGACAAAACGGGTACCTCCTGGGGGTTTTTCAATGAGTGGGCGCTGCACCCTATGCCGCTGCAACAGATCGAACTTCGGCCCTCACAGATGCCCGAGAATGCCAAGGCCGATGAACCCGTAGCTCACGTCCATGGTGCAGCCACTCCCCTTTTGGGTGCCGAGGGCGCGCCGGCCACACTGGCTGCTTTTGCGCCGTCGTTGCTTGAATTGGAATATCAAGGCACCTACCTCGAGGTGAGCGAGCCGGAGCACTTTGCCGTCACCGATGTCCTGGCAGCCGGGGCGAGCGTTGAATTTCCATTCGAGGTCAATCTGACCCAGGCCGTGAATGATGCGATCACCGATGAGGTGCAACAGCAATTGCAGCACTGCACCGAGCAGACAGTGCTGAAGCCTGCGGGCTGTCCATTTGGCTATGAAACCACCAACCGGGTTGTGCCCGAGTCGGTGTCGTGGTCGATTGACGTGCCGGATGTGCAGTATTCGTGGGACGATTCCGAACCAACGATTGACCGGGTCATGGCCACGGCCAAACTCTCCGCGCAGGAAATTGATATCGGGACGGGTCAACAGTCCACGGTCGACTATGCAGAAGATTTTGAGATGACCGCGCAGTTGGAACTGACCCCGGAAAATATTCGGGTGCGGCCTGACTGGCAATAACTACACGGCACCGCGCGTATTGATCTGGCCCACCCAGTTTTTTAGTGCGGCCTCGTCGAGCGCGTCGGTGCGGAAGTAGCCGATATCGCGTGGTTCAAATGCCTCGATGGCCGCTAGCTGCGTCGCGGTGAGTTGCTCGGCTGTGCCCAGTGCGGCGACGAAGAGGGATTTGGAGTCACTTTCCGCGTAGTTGGCGGCCATGAAATTACGTGCCTCGCGGTGAAAAGCCTCATCGTGTGCTTCGGCTACCACAACGATGGCGTCCACATGCTCGACGTAGCGTGACGCGAGTGGAAATTCTTCGGCCGCGGTCGTGACGCCGCGCTGGGCGCGCAGAGCCTCGGCGAGTTGCTGAGCGACGTCGCGTGTTGCTGGTTCGGAGCTGTGGGCGATCAGGGTGGCCATGAAACAACAATCCGTTCGGGTTAGACGACACGTTCGTGGTGTGTCTAGTCTAGCCCGAACGGAGGGTCGTGTTGAGCCTGACGTTAGTGAATACCGCGCAGATCCAGATCTAAACTCGTGTGGGCACCGTCCGCATCATCGGTATGGATGGTGACGGGGATGCCCCAATCCTGTTGATACAGGTGGCACGCGGCAGAATCTGGGATTGGTTGACCGGGTTCGCCATCGCAGGCGGCGGCGCGGGCGGTCACATGGAGCACGCCTTCGGTGATGTCCGGGTTGAGCTTCAGCTGACGGGTCAGCCCGGTTTCACGGCCCTCGCCTTCTAGCAGCAGGTTCTCCGGAGTCGAAGAAATAGTGAGCTGGGTTGGATCGCCCCACCGGTCATCGAGCTTCTGGCCCTTCGGAGCAGAGAACGCGATATTGATGGGGACCTCCCCGGCGACCAGTTTTGTCGGTGGGCGCTGCACCTGCATGGCGCCTTCGTCCACGTGGAGGAACTTTTCGGGCACCGAGATACGCACCAGTTGGTGGGCGTTGGTTTCGACCACGACGATGGAGACTGCGTTTCCTTCGGTGTCGGTTTCAACCAGAATGTCGGAGGGTTCCTCTAAGTCCCGGGCCACGGTGGTGACTTCGGCGGCTTTGGTGGTGCCATCGGGGTTGCGGGTTTCGGGCGCCCAGCGGCGAATCGCGTGGTTGTAGGTGTCGGCGATCAGCACGGAACCGTCCGGCAGGTTGGTCACGCCCAGCGGGTGCTGCAGGCGGGCCTCGTCGGGATTGCCGTCCCGGAAGCCAAAGTCAAATAGTCCGGTTCCCACTA
>JAJUIX010000044.1 GCA_029267455.1 Enteractinococcus sp.
CAACGGAGTGACACAGTAAGCTAGCATCATGACTGCTCTAGACCCTGATAACGGCAAACACGTGCACGGAGAATTTAAAGTACCCGGTGGAAAATTAGTTATTGCCGACCTTGATATATTCGATTCGGTAATAGCCAGAGCCAATATCAATGGTGACTTTTTTCTCGAACCTGATAACGCTCTAGACGACATTAACGCAGCGCTTGAAGGGCTACCGCATAATTCCAGTCATAGTACAGTCGCCGAAGCGGTTAAGGCTGCCCTCGACGACTCGGTGGTGATGTTCGGTTTTGACGCTCACGCGATCGCTACAGCGGTGCGCCGGGCCACCGGGTTTGCCACCAGCTGGGACGATCACGACTGGGAGATCATCGTCCCAACCGAGATCCCGATCTTCACGCAGGTCGCGCTGGATCAGGTTTTGACCGAAGATGTGGCAGCTGGCCGGGCCCGCCCAGCCATGCGCTTGTGGAAATGGCCGCTGAGCGAGCCGGCAGTAGTCATTGGATCGTTCCAGAGCTTTAGTAATGAGGTGGACGCTGACGCAGCGGCTCACCATGGCATTAGAGTCGCTCGCCGTATTTCTGGCGGGGGAGCCATGTTCATGGAGGCCGATAACTGTGTCACCTATTCACTTTACACGCCCACCTCATTGGTCGATGGCATGAGTTTTGCCGATTCATACCCGTTTCTAGACGCCTGGGTGATGGACGCGCTAGACCGGATGGATGTGAAAGCTTTCTATGAGCCGCTCAATGACATATCTACTCCTGAAGGCAAGATTGGCGGAGCAGCTCAAAAACGATTAGCTTCCGGTTCGATGTTGCACCATGTGACCATGTCCTACGACATCGATGCCGAAAAAATGACCGAGGTCCTTCGCATCGGACGAGAAAAGGTATCGGATAAGGGCATTGCTTCAGCCCAATCGCGAGTAGATCCACTTCGTCGTCAAACAGGGATGGCGCGTTCCGATATTTGGGATGTCATGATGGAAACCTTCGCCGAACGGTACGGTGCCACCACACGAGAAGTCACCGAGGATGAACTGAGGCGAGCCGAAGCGCTTGCTGAGGAGAAGTTCAAAACTCGTGACTGGATCCACCGAGTTCCATAACTTGCGAGAAACGTAGCGGTTGGGTTCTAATTTGACCAACCGCTGCGATGTTTTCCTCATTTCTTACGGACCGCTGCTTGGGCTCGAAGCCGATCCAAAATATCAGCTCGACGTTCAATGACTATGCGCCGCAGAGCCGCTGGAGCATCCTGATACTGAGCAAGCCAGGCATCGATATTGACTACCACGGGGTGCTGTTGCTGCGCATCAGGTCCGCCTTTAACCGGCGAGTGACGCATCGGAAATAACCCATTAATCGTTCGTGTGGCAAGGTTATTTGAGCGTGATCCCCAAATGGTGGTCAAGCCTTCTAACAGACGTTGTAAGCGCTCTTTATCGTCTCGAGGCGCAGAAGCTCTAAGACCCGAGGCCGTCGCGGTAATTTCAGCGTTTGATAAAGCTCTCCCGTGAGCATCGGTTCCGTTAAATACTTGCTTCCAAAGGGCAGCTTGCCGCGACTGATCCGGCAACGCGGCTACTGCGGTACGATGTCTGAGCTCATTGGTGGCGGTGTGTGAAAGCGCGAGCTCTTCATCAAGTCGAACAATATCTACCCGTCCCAGAGATGCCAGGCTAATGAGCAAGGACCATTTGATTTCGTCATCGACTTCAAGACCTGGTGATAGTTCCGAATGCTCATTAGCAGCCAGCAAGAACGTTAGCTCAGCCGCAACAGTTTCCGTGCCTCGACCCAGTTGAGCGAATGCCCGAGCAGCGGAACGTTGCCTGTCGGATCCGGGTTCGAGCTGGACTAGCGCGTCAAGCAGTGCAGTGGCTAATTGTTTGGTCAGCCGGTTTCGTTGTGACGTCGGAGCAAATTCTTTGAGCGCTTCGACTGATTGTTCCAGGACACGAGCATGCATCGAGACGTCTTCGATACTGTTACTAAGTTTTGCAACGGCGCGGATGAAATCTGATGCCGGCAAGCTTGCCTGTCGGACCATCGTCCACAAGGTCGACCAGACCGTCGCTACGGCGGTAGATTCAGGGTCGACGATTGGATAGCTAGTCACCGCTTGCAACGTCTCGTCGTCGAATTTCACTTGCGCATACGTCTGATCATGCTGATTGACGATGACCGCTCGTGGAACGTCTACGGGCGCGTTCAGCTGATCCGCCCGCGCAGAGGTTTCTCCGGCAGCAAGTAGCACGTCGGATTCGGCCGTACTGATCAGTTCTTCCTGCTCATTTAGTTCAAACACTGCTACATAGAGCGCGTGAGGGCGAAGCACCTCACGACCAGTATTGGGGTCAACTGATTCCTGGTGCACCGTTACGGCACCTGAACTATCGATCGTGGCTTGGAGCGTGGCTGGTCCCGAAGTTTGCAACCAGCTTCGTGCCCATTCACCCATGCTGCGGCCCGAGTGTTCTTCCAGGATGGCCAGAAAATCGGCTAATTGTGCTGTGCTATAAGCATATCGTTCAAAATATGTGCGACATGCTTGTACAAAAGCTTCCTCTCCTACATAGTGGAAGAGCTGCTTAATGACCGCAGCACCTTTGGCATAGGTAATGCCGTCAAAGTTTTGGCGTGCGGCTTCCAAATCCACGATGTCTGCCACAATCGGATGCGTTGTTGGGTAAGAGTCTTGTCGGTATGCCCAGCCTTTCCGTTGATGAGCGAATGACTGCCAGGCACCTGGAAGAGCGGTGGCCTCGGCTACCGCTTTCGTCCCGTAAAAATCTGCGAACGATTCCTTGAGCCATAGGTCATCCCACCATTTCATCGTGACCAGATTTCCGAACCACATGTGGCTCATTTCGTGCATTAAGGTAGTGGCTCGTTGCATGTGCTGAGACACAGTGGCACGCGAGGTGAAGATATACGATTCATTGAACGTGACCAAGCCAGGATTCTCCATCGCGCCCAGATTGTATTCCGGCACAAAAGCTTGATCGTACTTGCCCCAGGGGTAAGCAATTTGGAATTGATCGTGAAACCATGTCAGCCCCTGTTGTGTCTGGGCAAAAAGCTCTGCGGCGTCTACATGGTCGACTAAGGACTGTCGAGCAAAGATGCGCAGCTCAATGGGCGCTGCACCGGTTGGGGCGTGTCCGGGCCAGGTGTCTTGGAATTGGGCGTAGGGGCCAGCCAGGAAGGTGGTCAGATACGTCGAGACAGGTTTGGTGGGTTCGAAGTGGACCCTTGCGAGTCCTTCGTCTAGCTGTTCCCTGGCGATTTCAGCGCCGTTGGAGGCGAGGGTCCAGGTATCCGGACCGATTATGGAGATATGAAACGGCGCCTTGAGATCCGGTTGTTCCATATTCGGATACACGCGGCGAGCGTCGGCCGGTTCAAATTGAGAATAAAGATAGACCTGCCCATCCACTGGGTCAACAAAGCGGTGGAGTCCTTCTCCCGAATGAGAGTAAGTACTGCGTGAACGTACGACGACCTGATTTTCAGCGGCCAGACCTGGCAGAACGATGCGAGCCGCACCCACTACCTGGGAAACATCTAACTCCACGTTATTGAGGGTCACGGAGTCGACCGAGGAGCCGAGATAATTCAAGAATGTTTCGGCCCCAACCGTATTGGCCCGGAAATTAATGGTGGTGGTCACCGGATAGGTTGATTCATCCAACTCCATAGCATTGGACAGGTCAAGCTCAACTTCGTAGCTTGTAATGTTAATAAGCTCGGCTCGAGCCTGCGCCTCATCACGAGTTAGGTGTTCATCGTCCAGCAATACGTTGTTCGACATGGCCCTTATTCAATCATTCGACACGGATTATTACACGCCACAACAGCGTGTCGTCGCTACAAGGTGAAGCGACGACACGCTGTCAAACCGACCTAGTGCGCTATGACACTATTTTTGGCGCGCCCGGTACACCTTCTCTGGGATCGGTGCATCGCCGGAGGCACGCAGACGCCGGTAGTATTCCATCGCTTCTTCCTGGCGCTCTTCCTCAATGCCCGTGGTGATATCCATACGTAAATGGTTCTGGGTGAAGCCAAAGGAATCGACTAAATCTTGTGCGTGAGGTCGCAGGCGCGCTGCCAGGCGATTTGTGTACTGACGCAGCGCACGTGCGCGCTGTTGTGAAATGTGACCGTATTCGATAAACCAGCCAAGATCTTGTTCAATGGTGGAAAGCGCGAATAGATCACGGACCCAAGTCATGATTTGGCGGGTGTTTTCGTCTTCGATACGCTCCAGCGCGTCGGTAAATGACTCCCATTGCAGTAATTGCGCATGTGACTTGGCGGCTTTGATCAGATCGTATTGGTTTTCATTGAATACTTGGGCCTGTTCTGCTTGAGATTTCTTTGCTACTGGGCGCAGCGCATCGGCGACTTCTGCAATTTGGGTCCGAACACGGTCGGTAAATAAGCTGCGTTGTACTTCAGTGTCTTTCAACCAGGCTGCGGAGCGCCGATCTGAACCGACATCAGTTACCTGCTGGATAACCCGACGTATGCCTGAACGCTGATATAAGCTGTCTTCCGCTCGTTCTGCAACATAGCGCGTTAAGACTTTAAATGAACCGTTGGCGAATTCTTTCGAGTAATCACTGAGGAGCCGACGTCCTACCAGTTGTAGTAAGACGTTGTTATCCCCCTCGAAGGTGGTGTAGATGTCGAGGTCATCGCGTAAGGCGTTGAAGCGATTTTTTGAAGCAATATAACCTGCTCCACCCGTGGCTTCGCGAGCCTCCTGATATACGTCGAGAGCGTTCCACGTCACCACGGCCTTAATTCCCGCCGCCAATGTCTCAAGCTCTTGCCGGTTTTCATCCGTATCATTTTGTCCGGAAAGGACTTCATGGAATTTCACCACAAGGTCATTTGCGGTGAATATATCCGCGAAGGTACGAGCTAGTCGATCGATGAGACGCCGTTGATGCAGCCCGTAGTCTAAGAGCACTTGCTCTTCGATATCTGACGCGGCATTGAATTGCCGTCGCTGATTGCCGTAGGTAATCGCTCCTGTCAACGCAAGCGCAGAAGCATTAGCTGCGGTCGCTGCCAAGGAGACACGGCCCTGAACGAGCGCTCCGAGCATGGTGAAGAACCGTCTGCCCGAAGACGCGATCGAGGTGGTGTAGTCTCCGTTTTCGTCTACCTGGCCTAGTTTGTCCAGTAAGTTGGTGCGCGGGATTCTCACATGAGTGAAGTGTAAGCGACCGTTATCAATCCCGTTGAGGCCACCTTTATACCCATCGTCTTCTCCGCCCACCCCTGGCAGAAAGTTGCCGTCATCGTCGCGCAGCGGGACGAAGAATGCATGAACTCCATAGTTGACGTTCTTGGTGATCAATTGCGCGAACACGACAGCGGCCTTGCCATGGAGGGCCGCGTTACCAAGGAATTCTTTCCAGGCCGCTCTAAAAGGAGTATGAATTTCGAATTCATCATCTTCGGGAATGTATGTTGCGGTGGTATCGATGTTGCCCACATCGGAACCATGGCCGATTTCAGTCATCGCGTAAACGCCTGGCAACTCAAGATTCAGTACTGCTGGCAGCCATTTTTTGTGTTGTTCTTCATTGCCCAAACTAAGAATCGCAGAACCGAACAGGCCCCATTGCACACCACCTTTAATTTGCATGGATGGGTGAGCGTGGAACATTTCGGCGAAACCCGCAATATTGCCGCCGGGGCTTTCCTGTCCGCCAAACTGCTTGGGGTATGCTTTGCGAATGACTTGACGATCGGCTAATTCCTTGAGCTGATTGAGTGTCAGTTCGCGATGCTCTGCGATGGTGAGATCGAATTGATGATGAAAAATGGGGTCTTCCATCAGTTTACGCATCTTACGGCGGTCCTCGGCCCAGCGGCCAAGCACGAGTTCTTGAAGTTCCTCTTGGTCGAGGCGTAGGTCAGTTTGCGTCGAATTCATATGTGCTCCTATTTACGGGTGGTGCCAAGGGAGTCGATGCCTACTAGCAGCCAGTCGGCGATACTGCGGGCAAGCTGCTCGGCTGCTGGACGATGAGGATCGTTTTGATCTGTGATCCATTCTTCACCTGCGGATCGTACGAATCCGACCGCTGCCGTGGCCCAGTAATAGGCCAAGTTTTTATCTCCGCTGTCGTCTTTGTACTGGGGAAGGAACTCTTCCACGGCTCGCTGCAAGAAACGGGCCATGTTCTGCCGAAAAATCGCCACACCGGTGGGAATAGCAGTTGAGAAGTTGTACACGTTGGGGGAGGAATCGGCCAATTGAAGATAAACCAACACCATGGTGTAGAGCCCATCGCTGGCGGTCTTCGCTGAAGTTCCGGCCTTTTTCAATTCGGCTTCCATAAAGTCGATGGAGGCTTGAGCAACAGCACGCTGCAGTCCCTGTTTATCTTCAAAATATCGGTAGAACACCGACTTGGATGTGCCAGCGTGATTGGCAATTTCTTCCATTGACACAGTGGGTCCAATAATGTGGACAGCAGCACGTGCTGCTTTGATGAGATCGTTTCGGCGCTGACGACGGTGCGCATCCCAGCGTGTATTGCGTCCGTCAGGCATTGGTCTAGCAGGCATCTTCACGATACTGAGAGTATCAGGTAAAGTGAGGGTTCGTAAATATACCCATTCGTCACCCCGATCATGCGAAAGAGATTTGAATGACTTCTACACCCACATCGGCTATCGCCGGAGGCTCTTTACGACCAGCGGTGGTGCTAGGCGGCAACCGCATCCCGTTTGCTCGGGCACATGGAGCCTACGCTGGAGCCTCGAATCAAGATATGTTGACATCAACTCTGGAAGGACTCGTTGCGCGCTTTGGGATCCAAGGGGAACGACTAGGAGAAGTCGTTGCTGGTGCAGTGATGAAACATTCCACAGACTTTAATCTCACCCGTGAATCTGTACTGGGGACCTCTCTGGATGCACATACTCCGGCACACGATGTTCAAACCGCGTGTGCCACCGGAATCGAATCTGTCGGGGGAATAGCCAATAAAATCCGCCTGGGCCAGATCGATTCGGGAATTGGCGGTGGTGTCGACACGATCTCGGATGCGCCACTGGCTTTCAACAGTGAAGCCCGCGACTTATTCATGCAACTCAATCGGGCGCGCACCACTCAAGACAAGATCAAAATCGCCATGAAACTACGGCCAAAACACTTCGCTCCACTGGCACCTCAGGCCGGAGAAGTCCGCACCGGTCTGTCGATGGGGGAACACCAGGCGCTAACCACCCACTACTGGGGTATCACCCGTGAAGAACAAGACGAACTTGCCATGCTGTCGCACAACAACATGGCGGAAGCCTATGAAGAAGGTTTCTTCAACGATCTTATGACCCCGTTTCGAGGTCTCGACCGCGACAACAACCTGCGTCCCGGTTCAACGATGGAGGCACTAGGTAAACTTCGCATTGCCTTTGGGAAACACCTCGGCGAAGAAGCCACGATGACCGCTGGTAATTCCACTCCGTTAACTGACGGCGCGGCAGCAGCATTATTATCGTCCGAAGACTGGGCCCAGGCACATAATCTGCCGATCCTTGCAGAGTTTGTCGATTTCGAAGTTGCAGCGGTGGATTTCGTCAATGGCAATGAGGGCCTGCTCATGGCGCCCACCTACGCTATTCCGCGGATCTTAGACCGGCACGGTCTGACGCTTGAAGATATTGATCTTTTCGAAATCCATGAAGCCTTCGCAGGGACCGTCGCGGCGACAATCAAAGCGTTGGCAGACGAAGATTACAACAAAAACGTGCTGGGCCGGGACACACCAGTTGGAGAAATCGACCGCACGAAACTCAACGTAAAAGGCTCTTCGCTGGCCGCAGGCCATCCATTTGCAGCCACTGGTGCGCGGATCGTTGCTTCATTAGCCAAAATGCTGCACGAGAAAGGTGCAGGCTCGCTTGGATTAATCTCAGTGTGCGCCGCTGGCGGTCAAGGTGCCGTTGCCCTCATGCGCGGGCGTTAATAAACACGAGTTCGAAAAGACTCTGAAAGGACGTCCACATTTCATGTCACAAATAGATGGTTATACCCGGTTCGTCAACCGGCCCCTTGGCAAGCAGATTGCCAGAACAATCGGCCTTCCAAAGCCAGTGCCACTGCGACGCTATACCAAAGGAGATCGTCTCGTAGACGGCCCTATTCTCGTGGTTGGCACTTCACCCGCAGCCGAAGCTGTAGCAAAACAACTGTGGGCCGACGAATATGATGTTCGGCGTGATCCCGGTCTGAAGCAAACTTTTGCTGCCATTATTGTGGCGCTCGACGATGTGACACACCCTGCGGACCTATCAGAACGGGTACGTGAAGTTGGGGCTGCACTACGTGGCTTAGAGGCAAACGGTCGGGTCCTCACGATCTTCCGGGATCCAGAAGATCCC
>JAJUIX010000189.1 GCA_029267455.1 Enteractinococcus sp.
CATCATGGCTGCCGCGCCGGGATCTTCTGCGTTGGGGTAGAGGTCCGAGTGGTTATTCGTGACCTCGGTGTAGAGGCTATTGATGATGCACGCGTCACCGCAGCTGTACCCGTTGGGGTAGACCTCCCAGAGTGGGGAATCAGAAGAGAACTGGGCGTTTTGGAAGTTGCGGGGGATTGAGAAAAGGAAAATTTTGCCGGTGTCGGCATTGATCGAAGCCACCGAAATCGAGTCGGGACGCAGACCCTCGCGACCCTCACCGGCGTCGGCCCCCATGATCAAGATGTTGTAGCGGCCATCGGATTCCTCCACGGCTGGGCCGGAACCGAAAATCGAGCCCAACGACGAGGTGGAGGCGTTGAGGAGAAACGCCCCGTAGGCGGTTGCCCCGGAGGTCAGCGCCATCAATATGACTAACACCACAGCAATGATGTACCGAGCCGGGGATTTGAGCCTCACGAAATGGATGATGCGCGCCGTGTCCAACCATAAGATAAACCAGCCCACGGCAAGCGCCGCCAGGTAAAATACCCCGATCGTCTGAAGAAACGGGTTGAACAGCAATGACATCGTCAATTCGCGTGCGACCAGCAGGCCCACCAATACCAGGGCAATGAGCGTCCAGTTGATCAGCGTCACGGTCAAGCCGATGCGGCCGAGCCGATGATTGCCGGTGACGCTTTGCGCCCCGCCGGGAACCAGGGTGGTCAGCCCGATGAGCACCAGGGCGCGTCGGGCCCGCTGGGCAAATGTGCCGTCGGCGCTACGTTTCAGCGGGTCTTTTCCAGGCCCACCGTATTCCAATCGACGCAGGCGCTGATTGAGTTCCTGACGAATTCGACGCTCTGACTTGCCTGCGTCGCGAGATGTGGAGGTATAGGTCACGGCAGCTCGATCGGGGTCGGAGGAGTGCGGGTCAAACCGAAGACGGGATACGACAGTCTAGTCTGTTTCAGGCGCCGATAACTGGGCCTGGAGGTTGGCGCCCTTGGCTTGTGCCTGGGCGTTCAGATCGGCGGCAAATTCTTTGAGCTGGTCGCGCAGGCGTTGCGCGTCGTCGTCGGTATTGGCGGCCAGCATTTTGACGGCTAGCAGTCCGGCGTTTCGTGCCCCATTGATGGCCACGGTCGCAACCGGAACGCCGGCTGGCATTTGTACGATCGATAACAGGGAGTCCAGCCCGTCGAGGGCTTTGAGTTTCACGGGCACCCCGATCACCGGCAGGGGGGTAGTGGAGGCCAGCATGCCCGGCAGATGCGCAGCGCCCCCGGCCCCGGCGATGATCAACGACAGTCCTCGTTCGGCAGCGGTGGTGCCGTAATCGATCATCTCGTGTGGCATGCGATGGGCGGACACGACCTGTACCTCGTGCGGGATCTCAAATTCGTCCAGGGCCTCGGCTGCGGCCTGCATCACGGGCCAGTCTGAATCTGAACCCATGACCACGCCCACGCGCGGGGTATCCGATGATTGTGTCACACGTAACTCCTTAGCTGTCGGTTCTACCGTGCCGGATGATCTCGGCTGCATCGATGGCAGCAGCCAGGGCGGCATCAAGGTCTCCGTTGGTGGCGAGTACATTGACGTGGCCAATCTTACGTCCGGGACGGACCGATTTGCCGTAAGCATGGATTTTGGCGTGCGGGTATTTTCGCATCGCCGCCGGAAACGCGCCGTAGAGATCATGGTTTTCGGCACCGAGATAGTTCTTCATGACCGTGTAGGGTGCGATCGGGTCGGTGGCTCCTAGGGGCAGACCGAGTACCGCGCGGACGTGTTGTTCGAACTGGCTGGTGAGGGCCCCGTCTTGGGTCCAGTGTCCCGTGTTGTGCGGGCGCATCGCCAACTCGTTGATCATAAACCCGGCGGCAGTCTCGGGCGTGTGAAATAGTTCGACCGCCAGCATGCCGGTCACCCCGATGCTGTTGGCAATGGTTTCGGCCGCTTGTTGCGCGCTGTGAGCCGTCTCGTCTTTCAGTGCGGGCGCCGGCGCTTTGACGATATCGGCCACGCCGTCGGTCTGGATGGTTTCCACCACCGGGTACGCTTTGGTTTCTCCCGTGGTTGACCGGGCAATTTGGGCGGACAGTTCAGAACGGAAGTTGACTTTGGCTTCCACCAACAGGGCTTCGTGGTCGCCGTTGAACCACACTTCGGCTTCCTGAGCTTCTTTGGGGGAGTTCAACACCCACACGCCTTTGCCGTCGTAGCCACCGCGCGGGGTTTTCAGCACGACCGGATATCCGATGTCTTGGGCCGCAGCTAGCAGCTCGTCTACCGAGGACACAGCCCGCCAGTTCGGCTGGGGCAGTCCGAGTTCGGCCATCTTGCGCCGCATGACTAACTTGTCCTGGGCATATACCAACGCACCGGGGCCGGGCGCCAGGGGGACCCCGGCATCTTGAAGTCGCTGCAGGTGCTGCGTGGGTACGTGTTCGTGATCAAATGTGACGACGTCGACCGTGTCGGCAAATGCTGCCAGCGTGTCATAATCCGTATAGTCGCCGACCGTGTACCTCGCCGCCGTGGTGACCGAGACATCATCGGCCTCAGCAAGCACGTGCAACTTCACACCAAGATTTATCGCGGCCGGAGCCATCATGCGGGCTAACTGGCCGCCACCTACTACACCTACTGTTGGAAAACTCACCCTTCTACAGTAGCTTGGATTCGCCACCGGAGGCGTTGGGTGCTGCCACGCGTTACAAAGTGATCGATGCTGCCGGTGATGCCCCGATATCCACAAGGCACCGATCTTCAGCTGTTTCCCAAGGTGGAACGACTAGAGTATCTAGGAACTATGCACACCCCATCAGGGAGGACCGATGTTGCAGAAACTGACGGATCGCTTCGTCGCGCTCGTGAAACTTTTATGGCGCGAAGTCGCGAAGTTTGGCGTCGTCGGCGGCATCGGATTTTTTATTGATACCGGCATCTTTTTGTGGCTGATCACCGGCCCGATGGAGGACTCTGCCGTCAAGGCCAAGATTGTCGCGACCGCAGTAGCCACCATCTTCTCGTGGGTGGCCAACCGGTACTGGACCTTTCGCAACCGTCGCCAGTCCAACGTGGTGCGCGAACTTGTGTTGTTTTTAGTGATGAATGGGATCGGAGCTGGTATTCAGGCCGGTTTCGTGTTCATTGCAAAGTACTTACTGGGGGTCACCTCAGCCGGTGGCATGGTGTTATTCGGAAATGTCATCGGTTTGGCGTTTGCCACGGTCTTCCGGTTTATTGCCTATCGATTATGGGTCTTTAGTGAAGCCGTCGAGGCCGATCCGGCCACTGTCCGCGACCGCGAAATGCTCACCGGCGCGATCCCGCGTGTCGGCTCCGATGGG
>JAJUIX010000056.1 GCA_029267455.1 Enteractinococcus sp.
CCAGGTGAGCATGTTTTCGCCGAAGAACGGGGCGATCAGCGACAGCCCACCGATGAAGTACAGGGCATTGGCCGGGGTCTGATATTTCGGGTGGAGTTGACCAAACCAGGCCGGGAGCATTCCGGTGCGCGCCATCGAGTAGACGAGACGTGAAGCGCCCAGCAACAGGGAGTTCCACGAGGTCAGAATGCCAGCGATACCGCCGGCGATGAGGATATTGGCCATGAGCTGCGAATTAAACAGCGCACCGAACGCATCAGCTACCGCGATGTCGGTTTGCGCGAGTTCTTCAACACCCATGGCGGACGAGGTGGTCAACACGACCATGATGTACCAGGCGGTGGCCATGGCAACCGAAATGATGACGAGTCGGCCGATTTTTCTGGCGGGGACGTTGACCTCTTCGGCAGACTGCGGGATCACATCGAAACCGATAAACAGAAACGGAATCGCAATCAGAACGGTGAAAAACCCAGCCGTGCCCGGGGTGAACAGCGGTTCCATATTGGCCGCTTCACCACGCGTGGCGGAACCGAAAATCATCAAGACCCCGACCACCAGCAAGAAGATCACGGTGAAGTTTTGCGCAATCGAAGCCTGTTTAACCCCGCGCACATTCAGCCAGGTAATGATGAGACCACCAATCACGCCAATGAGCGCCCAGGTCAAATGCACGGTGTGGCCGGCGACCTCCCACAGCGGGATCGCGTTGATCTCGGGGAAAATATAGGCCACCGTGCGCGGAAATGCGACCGCTTCAAACGCCACAATGGTGACATATCCACCGACCAACGCCCACGAACCGATGAAAGCAAACCGTGGGCCGAGCCCACGCAACACGTATTGGTGCACCCCGCCCGCGAGCGGCATCGCCGAGGTCAGCTCGGAATATACCAGCCCGACCGTGGCCATAATTGCGCCACCCACCACGATGGCTACGACCGCGCCCATCGTCCCAGCATTTTCAATCCAGCCGCCGGTCAGGACCACCCAACCGAAACCGATCATCGCGCCAAAACCAAGGGCGAGCGCGTCAAAATTGGTCAGCGTTTTGGCCAGCGAGACTGGTTCTTTTGTGGTCTGTGAGGACATGATGTTACCTTTCTGACGTTTATTGCCCACGATACGCCCTAGTGAAACCACCCCCGAAACAATGTGACAAATAGATTCGCAAAGTTGGTGTTATGTGTGCCAGAATCAGTACTGGTAACCATCCAGAGCGGCTAAGAGATCTGGCTCGACGACGCCGCAGCAACCACCCTGACGGGGAAGGTGCTACCGCCAGAACCGATGGAAGGAGTTCTCATCGTGTCATCACAACGGCAAATCCTCTTCAACGCTTTCGACATGAACTGTGTCGGGCACCAATCGCCAGGTCTGTGGCGTCATCCGCAGGACAAATCCCGCGATTACAACAAGCTGTCCTACTGGACCGATCTCGCCCAAACGTTAGAAAAAGGCCTGTTTGACGGTCTCTTCATCGCCGACGTGCTGGGTCCCTATGATGTCTACGGCGGCAACGCCAACGCCGCACTGAAATCCGGTGCACAAGTGCCAGTCAATGACCCTTTCCTGTTAGTCTCCGCGATGGCCGCCGTCACGAAGCACCTCGGCTTTGGCGTCACCGCTGGCACCGCCTATGAACACCCATTCCCCTTCGCCCGCCGGCTGGCCACCCTGGACCACCTCACTGAGGGCCGCGTCGGGTGGAACGTGGTAACCGGCTATCTCCCCTCAGCAGCCCGCAACATGGGCAACGACGATCAAATGGAACACGATCGTCGCTACGACCACGCCGACGAATACCTCGAAGTCATCTACAAGCTGCTCGAAGGCTCTTGGGAAGACGACGCGGTGCAATTCGACCGCGAATCCGGGGTCTTCACCGATTTCAAGAAAGTGCACAACATTGGTCACGAGGGTGAGTTCTTCAAAGTGCCGGGGGCTGCGGTCACTGAACCATCGCCACAGCGCACCCCCGTGATTTATCAAGCGGGCGCCTCGACCCGCGGCCGCGCGTTTAGCGCAAAGCATGCTGAAGCGACCTTCATGAACTCGCCCACGGCCGAACTGTTGGGACAGTCGATCGCTAAGACACGCGCCGCACTGGTTGACGCCGGCCGCGATCCCTACGACATCAAAGTCTTTGGCATGCAGACGATCGTCACCGGTGAGACCGATGCCGAAGCGCAAGAGAAATACCGTGATTTGGCACAATATGCCGACGTTGAGGGCGCACTGGCGCTGATGTCAGGTTGGATGGGCACCGACTTCTCCAAATACGATCTCGATGCCCCCATCGGGCACATCGAATCCAATGCGATTCAGTCGGCTGCCGAAACCTTCCGCAAGGCTTCCGGTGACGGCGAAGAATGGACTGTTCGCAAGCTCGCCGAGTGGGTCGGGGTTGGCGGTTTTGGTCCGGTGCTGATTGGATCGGGTGCCACCGTGGCCGAAGAACTCATCAAGATCCAGGATGAAACCGATGTTGATGGCTTCAACCTGGCCTACCACATCACCCCGGGCACATTCGAAGACATCGTGGAATACGTTGTTCCCGAGCTGCAAGAACGTGGCCGCTATAAGACCGAATACACCGACGGTACGCTGCGTCATAAACTCTTCGGCCGTGGTGATCATCTGCCAGACAACCACATCGGCGCCGGCTATAAACTTGGTGCCAGCGCACTCGTCTAACGAAAGCTCAAGCGAAAAGACCGACCTATCACCGGCTCAGTGCCGGGCGGACGGGTCGGTCTTTTTGTGTCGCAGCGTGCTATTGATTATGCAAACGGCTTGGAAACGGTATCCAATCGCTGCACTTCGTCATCTGAAAGTTTCAGTTCAGCCGCGGCCATCAGCGCAGGCAGCTGCTCCGGGGTGGAAGCAGAGGCAACCGGAGCAGTCACGTCTTTGGCTAGCAGCCATGCCAACGCAACCGTTGCTGGTTCAACGGCGCGAGCTTCTGCGATTTCTACGACGACGTCAACAACTTGCAAGGACTCATCCATCATGAGGTCTTTGACGAAGTCCTCACGGGCTTGTCCTTGAATATCTGCTTTCGACCGGTATTTACCGGTCAGCACACCCGAAGCCAGCGCAAAATACGGGAAGATTGCGGCATCATAGTCTTGAGCGATGGACAGATAGGATTGTTCGAATTCCCGGCGGTTCAGCAGGTTATACTGCGGCTGAATTGCGACGGGTATGGTGTGGTTACCAGCGTAGGCGACTTCAAACCATTGGCGCATCCGAGCAGGGGAGTAGTTGGATAACCCAAGGTGCTTGACCTTGCCAGATTCGACCAGAGATTCAGCGTGGAGCACCTGGTTTATGACGTCCACTTTTTCGTCGTCGTAGTGGGCGTAATAGATATCAATGTAATCGGTGTTTAGACGCTTGAGCGACTCATCCAGAGCGGCTTCAACATTCGCCTCTCTGAGTCCGGGGCGGGACGGGAGCCCTCCGACTTTGGTTGCGATGATGACGTCGTCGCGGTTGCCGCGTGCTTGGAGCCATTCCCCAAGGATCTGTTCTGATTCGCCACCTTCGTGCCCTTCTGCCCAGACGGAGTAGAGATCTGCGGTGTCAATGAAGTTTCCGCCGGCTTCGACAAAGGCATCTAGGACAGCAAATGAAGTGTCTCGGTCTGAGGTCCACCCAAATGTGTTACCACCGAGATTCAGTGGAAAAATGTCAAGATCGGTGCGGGGAATACGAATCAAATAAGCTCCTTAGAACATTGGTGCACTCAGAAAAGTAGGCGCGCAGGAAAACACGGCACGCCTTAAATTCAACGTATCGACGGGAAGTTTCCACGTCAACTTATGTAAGCTAATGGTATGAATCCTGGATCCGAACCCCGTTGGTTGACCGAAGAACAAGACTTTACATGGCGAGCGGTGTGGTCACTCATGACATGGCTTCCCGCCAAACTTGATCGACAGCTACGCGAAGACACGGGGCTGAGCCTGTACGAGTACTATGCGCTCTCGCAGCTTTCGGAAGCCCCTGATCGATCCATTCGTCTGAGCGAACTGGCCGGTATCACCAATATGACCTTGTCACATCTTTCGCGGGTCATGGCCCGTATGGAGAAAGCCGGCTGGGTCGAACGCGAACCGGATCCGGTCGATGGTCGCTACACACTCGGTATATTGACCGATACCGGGATGGACAAGGTGGAAGAAATGGCCCCGGGCCACGTTGAAGCAGTCCAACAGGCCATTTTCGACCAGCTCACCGATCAACAGGCCCGCGCTCTTGGTGAGGCTGCAGCCCGAGTTGCTGAAGCGGTTTCGCCTCATGGTGAGGTCACAGGCCCACCTTCGACGCGGTAACAGCTTGTACTAGCGGGCTCGGCAGGCGTCCATGAGCAAGCGGTCAGATGCCCGTTGTGCTTCTGGGTCCCAGATATTGCCGGTGAGCAGTATTTCATCGGCCTGCGTATAGGCCACCACGGCGTCGAGGTGTTCGATGACCTCATCGGGTGTGCCATAAATTGTGGTGGCCAGCGCCCGATCGAGGCGGCGGCGCTGCTGCGCTGACAAGGTCTCAAGACGGATGTCTCGCGGGTCTTCGAGCGGGGCAAAGACTCCGGTGCTTCTCGACTGGGTGAGTGCCCAGGCCTCCGATAAGACAAGGTGCTCGGCTTCTTGGTGAGTCGACGCCGTCGCAATGTTGACCGAGGCAATGACATAGGAGGATTGGTTGCGCGGCTTGGACGCTACAAAACTTTCGCGATACTGGGCAACCACGGGGGAGTGCTTGTCGGAAGTTTTGAGCCCGTTGGTCACGCAGGGACCGCCAAGCACCAGCCCCAGACCGCGCGACGCAGCAAATTCAGCTGATCCGCCACCGGTCAGGATGAAGAGTTCGGTGCGCGAATAATCTTGGGGGTAGGCGGTGATGCCTGCCGTGCCATCAAGGTATGAGATAAGTTCGTCCACGTCGTCGCGAAAATGCTCCTTGGTGTCAGGAGTGTGTCGCAGGGCGGTGCGGACAGGTTTGGTGAAGCCCACCGACGTGCCGAGGCCAATATCGATACGCGATCCGTAGAGGGCCTGCAGCGTGCCGATCTGTTCGGCAATGACCAGCGGTTGATGACTGGGGACCATGATTCCTCCGGTGCCCAGCCGAATGCGGGAGGTCGCAGCAGCAAGATGCGGCAGGAACACCGTGGGCGTGGAGCCGACGATCCCGGGCACCGAGTGGTGTTCGGCCACCCAGAACCGGTGATACCCCAGCGCTTCGGCGGCCTGAGCGCGGGCGGTAACTTCGGCGAAAATCTGCGGAGCCTCAACGGTTTCACCATTGACCACCCGGGTGTTGGCGCGGTCAAGGATGGACAGTGGGACGGTGCTCATAGCTTCAGCCCATCATATGGCACAGTGGGGTGCCAATGGTGTACGCGACGAGAGTTAATGTTGCTGCACCGCTAGCACCACGACACCGGAAGCGAACATCTCTTCGTTCAGCTGGTCCAGGTTGGTGATTTCGTGTACGGGCAAGCCGTAGTACCGGGCCATCTCGACCACCGGCGCTTCCTGTTGGAACACGACGAGGGCGCCTCGCTGGAGATTCTCCACTGCGGTTCTGAAGTCTGCCAACGAGTCCATCAAGCCTGACTCATGGGTGACCACCACGATCATTCGGTCGTCGCGAGCAAGTGCGGCTCCCATCCCGGCCACGACCGCGCCGGTCCGGAAAAACATGTATCCTTCGTGGTCCAATACGCGCAGGTAGCTTGTTGCATAACCGGCCTGCGCGGACTTATCCACGATGACGGCGCGCTGGGTTGGGAGTACTTCTTCGAGTCGCTCCAAAAACGCGCGCGGGTCCACCGTATCTTCCCGGAGCTGGTGTTCGGGGATAGGACGGGAATTCCAGTATTTCTTCTCAAGGCGCTCCACCGTTTGGTCGGTACGATACCCAACCTTTGGTTCGGCCAGTAGTTTGCTCACCTCAAGATCCAGGGCGGTGGCAACTGCTTGGGCATCAGCAATCAATGATTGTGACACGGGCACAAACCGTCCGACCGCCCAGGGGGAGGTATCCACTTGGATCAGCACCGCATTGGGGCCGATGAGTTTGCCCTCGCGGGTCGTCCAATCATCGAGCGCGCAACCAAAAACCACGATGACGTCGGCACCGCGCGCCAGTTCTGCCGTCGTCGGGGTAGAAATTTTGCCGAGCATTCCGATGTGGAATGGGTGATCCTCGAACAGTCCGTGGGCGCCAGCTGACGTCGCTAAGAGTGCTCCGGTAGTATCTGCGAGTTCCACCATGGCGGATTTAGCATGGCGGGCACCTCGCCCGGCGATAATCAGCGGCCAGCGAGCCTGGGCTAACGATTTGGCCGCACGGGTCACCTGGGAGGCTTGGGGAATCGCCCCGGTTCTGGGCGCCGCAAACTGTGGTTCCGCTTCGTCAGTAATCTCGGCGTCGAGATTTTCTGGGTTGACTAACAAAACTGAGGGCAGCTGCTTGTTGAGGCCTTCAATCACATCGACCATAGCCTGAGAAATGTTCTCTGCATCGCCAGCTGGAATAGCGACGGCACCAATTCCCGTCACCAGGTCACTCCAGTTGGCGTTGATACCGTTGAACTTTTCGTCGGGTTCAATCAGCACAATGACCATCGACAGTTTGTCGCGGACGGCTTGGCCAATGGTCTCCAGCGAGTCGATGAAGTCGACGGAAGCATCGAGTACCACGGCTGCGGGCGGGCCACCGGCGTGCCGGTATCCGGCCGCTGCCATCACCGCACCGTTTGCGGTACCGGTGCGTACCACAGTGAAATCGATTTCCGTGAGGCCATCAGCGGTAGCGATATTACCTTCAGCGTCACCAAAAGCGTCGGTGAGGCGCGAGCTCCAGAGTTCTTCTGGAATGAACACGGTTTCTACCCCGGTAGCAGCACAAAGCTGGGCTAACCGCGTTGAATACACCACTTGGGCCACGTTACCTCCTGTAGATTTACCATCTCTAAGGATACGGTTTGAATCATCGAAGGTAAATCACCACGCTAGACGTGACGTGCATCACATCCCTATAGTGGTGGCATGACTCAACTTTCAAATCGTCCTCAGGCCGCAAATGACCCCTATCTCATTGAAACACTGCTCTCCGATCACGGGGCGACGTGGGCGGTCGTCGGTCTGACCGACAATCCCGATCGTGTCGCAAAGCCCATCGCGTCATTTCTCAAATCTGAATTGGGAATGCATGTCATCCCGGTAAATCTGCGACGTGAGACCGTCAATGGCGAGCGCGCATTCGGCCGCATAGCGCAAATCCCAGTTCCCATTGACGTCGTACATGTCTTTGTTAACGGCGTGGCTGCTTCCGGTGTGGTTGATGAGGCAATACGGAAAGGGGTGAAAAACATCTGGTTCCAGTTAGGCGTGGACAGCCCGGAAGCCGTCGATAAAGCACTGGCCGCCGGCCTGAACGTCGTCGTCGATACGTGTCCATCGATTGAGGGCCGTATGCGCTCGCTTGGCTGGCGGATGTAGGCGCGGGGCAGGTTCGCAATGGCAGCTTCAGGGAGACGCTGCCATTGTGGTCGGGCGCCTGAGAGGTATCGATTGTACTGCGTAGTGAGCAGTCCGCCGGGATGCCA
>JAJUIX010000099.1 GCA_029267455.1 Enteractinococcus sp.
CCCACATCGTGCCCGTGGAGCAGACCGTCGAATGGTTTTTGTGTGGACCCTTCGAACTCGTGCAGATGACGCGCGATAAGCTCAAGGACCGCGGCGTCGACGAAGACGCAGTCCGGTACGAGCTGTTCACTACCGGGGACCCAACCGAGCCACGAGGCCACCGCGGTCGACCGGTCGAAATCGACCCGAAGGGCGAGAACCGCACGATCGAGTTCTCGCTCGACGGTCTGTCGTCGTCGGTGGAAACCCCGGTTGCCGCGAATGAATCCGTGCTCAATGCGGCACTGCGCGTCCGGCCCGATACACCATTTGCGTGCGCCGGCGGGGTCTGCGGTACCTGTCGCGCCAAGGTCATCAGCGGTACCTTTGAAATGGACGAAAACTACGCCCTGGAATCCGATGAACTCGAAGCCGGCTACGTCCTGACCTGTCAGACGCGCCCCACCTCCGAGACCTTGACCGTCGACTACGATGCTTAGGACTGACATGATCAACCTTGATATCCAAGACAACATTGCCGAAGTCACGCTCAACGCGCCAGAAAAGATGAACGCGTTGAACGAGACGGCGATCGAAGACCTCTCGAAAGTCTATACCGAAGCGGCCGAAGCAGGCGTTCGCGCCCTGCTGCTGCGCGGGGAAGGTCGTGGCTTCAGCGCCGGACGGGACATTTCCAACGTCGATCCGGCCAAAGACGACGCTTACGAGTACCTCGGAAAGCTTGTCACCCCGGTCCTGCGTCAAATGGCTCAATTCCCGGCCCCAACCTTTGCCGCCGTCCAAGGCGCATGCTTAGGCGTAGGCCTCGGATTAGCCATTGCCACCGACGTCGTCTATGTCGCCGATGACGCAAAAATTGGGTCTCCGTTCGCTAATCTCGGCGCCACCTTGGATTCAGGGGGTCATGCTCTGTTCACCGAGCGCCTCGGCGCACACCGCACGCTCGACCTGATCTACACGGCCGAATTGATGTCCGGGAAAGAAGCCGTCGCCCAGGGACTCTTTTCTCGTTCACTGCCCAAAGAGGAACTGCTGGAATTTACTCGCGAAAAAGTCGCCAAAGTAGCCCAGGGTGCCACCGGGGCGTTTATGGCCTCGCGCGATCTCGTGGCACAGATTCGTGACCAGCGCATCGGCCTGTGGGAGTCGATGGAACAAGAAAACATCGCACAGGGCAAACTGTGCTCGACCGCCGATTATGCCGAAGGATTCGCGGCCTTCCAAGAAAAACGCAAACCAGAATTCAGCGGCGAACTCATCACAAAATAAGCGTGGGGATGATCGCTTCCAACACCCCATCAACCCAAGCTGGCTGTTGTCTCACGAACGACAGCCAGCTTGTGGGTTGAGAACACAACGTACCAACAGCATTTCGCACCATATTAAAGGAGCCTCGTGGTAGCAGAAGCATTTTTAGTCTCGGGGAAACGCACCCCGGTGGGTCGACACAGCGGAGCACTCAGCTCAGTGCGCCCCGATGATCTAGCGGCCCTGACCATCAAAGCAGTCTTGGATGACACCGGGATTGACCCCGCAGACGTCGACGAAGTGTTGTTGGGGAACGCCAACGGTGCCGGTGAAGAGAACCGCAACGTCGCCCGCATGGCCTGGTTGTTGGCCGGCGGGGACCAGTCCGTTCCGGCCATGACCGTCAACCGCCTGTGTGCCTCGGGCATGTCCGCTATTGAAACCGCCGCTCGGATGGTGGCCACCGGTGACGCCGATATCGTGATCGCCGGCGGTGTCGAGTCGATGTCGCGTGCCCCGTGGGTCCTAGAAAAACCAACTCGCGCGTTCGGACAGCCGGGCCAGATGTTCGACTCGGCGCTGGGCTGGCGATTTGTTAACCCGCGCTTTGAGTACGGGGATCTGTCGCGTGACGGCAAGATGACCTACTCGATGACCGAGACCGCTCAAGAAGTCGCCAACGTCGACGGCATTACCCGCGAAGAGGCGGATGAATTTGCGGTGGGCTCCCAGGCAAAAGCCGTCGCAGCGCAAGAAGCCGGCTGCTTCAACAACGAAATCGTGCCCGTAGAAGTCAAAGACCGCAAAGGCAACGTGACCGTGGTGGATCAGGACGAAGGTCCACGCCCCGGCACCACAACCGAAACCCTGGCGAAGCTCCGTCCGGTCACCAAACTCGGCGACGTCGTCACCGCGGGCAACTCCTCGAGCCTCAACGACGGCGCATCCGCCATTCTCGTCGCCTCGCAGGCCGCGATCGATAAATACGGTCTAACCCCGCGTGCCCGGGTGGTTGCTGGCGGCTCGGCAGGTCTCGCCCCCGAAGTCATGGGCCTCGGTCCGGTCCCGGCGTCCGAAAAAGTGCTGGCTAAAGCCGGCTGGAGCGTCGATGACCTGGATGCCGTCGAACTCAACGAGGCCTTTGCAACCCAGTCACTTGCCTCAATCCGTCGTCTCGGTCTGAACCCCGACATCGTCAACACCTGGGGCGGGGCCATCGCGTTAGGCCACCCGCTCGGTTCATCGGGCTCACGCATCGTCATCACCCTGCTGTCCCGTATGGAAGCCAATCAGCAGAACCGCGGTCTTGCCACCATGTGCATTGGTGTGGGTCAAGGCGCTGCAATGCTGGTCGAACGCGTCTAACACACAACCACACGAAGAGGAGCATCATGGCAGACAATCTTCCATCCATCGTTGGCGTTCTAGGTGGGGGCCGTATGGGCGCCGGTATCGCTCACGCGTTCTTAACCTCGGGCAGTGAGGTGGTGGTCGTGGAACGCGATGAGGAGTCCGCTGAGGCAGCCCGCGAGCGAGTGTTGCGCGACGTCTCCGGCTCGGTGGAACGCGGCAAAGTCGATGGCACCGTTGCAGACTACGAAGCCAACCTGACCGTGACGACTGAACACAGCGCATTTGCTGGTGCCGGTTTGGTGATTGAAGCAGTGCCAGAGGACTTCGACCTGAAAGTGTCCTCGCTGCAGGCCGTCGAACAGCATCTGGCTGAAGATGCCTACTTGGCGACGAACACCTCGTCGATGTCGGTAGACGACCTGGCCGAGAAATTGCAACGACCACAGAACTTCTGCGGGCTGCACTTCTTTAACCCTGTCCCAGCCTCCAAGCTGGTCGAAGTCGTCATCGGCAAACAGACGTCTCAGGAGCTTAAGAACCGCACTTCTGCGTGGGTCGAAGGGATCGGTAAAACTGCGGTGACCGTCAACGATGCCCCCGGATTTGCTTCCTCCCGGCTCGGAGTGGCGCTGGGACTTGAAGCCATCCGGATGGTCGAAGAAGGTGTCGCCTCAGCCCAAGACATCGATAACGCCATGGTCCTGGGCTACAAATACCCCATCGGGCCGCTGGCACTGACCGATATCGTCGGTCTCGATGTGCGACTAGGCATTGCCGAATACCTCGAAGAAAAGCTCGGTCCACGGTTCGCTCCGCCGCAACTGATGCGAGACATGGTTGCACGTGGCGAACTGGGTCGAAAAACCGGTAAAGGTTTCTACACCTATACCGACGAGTAATCACCTCAATTGCAACAGGGGCACGGGCCACTCGATGGTCCGTGCCCCGAAGTTCGACTACAAACGTTGAGTCTGCCCGTGAGGGTTTGTACGCTACCATTCAGCACCTCTCATAAAACGGACGGAATCAGCCTTGGTACAACAACCCTTTGGCAGCATTTACTCGGCTTTCCTCGCGAGCGTCGAACGGCATCCCCACAAGCCGGCGTTTGAACTTGGTGATGGAGCGACCGTCACCTACGCTGATCTACTCGTTGACGCTCAACGCATCGCTCACCTGCTGACCCAGGCCGGGGTGACCTCCGGAGATCGGGTTGCCTGCCATGTCAAAAAATCCGTCCGAGCCGTCGCAGCGTATATAGCGGTACTCCAAATCGGTGGGATCTACCTACCGCTCAATCCCGCCTATACCGGTACTGAACTCCAATACTTTCTCGACGACGCCGAGCCTGTCGCCGTCGTGGTCGACCCCGTCGATGCCGCCGCGGTGCGCGACATGACACCCGACGCGGCGATATTCACCCTAGACGCCCAAGGGATGGGAACGCTGGCCGCCTCGGAAACCAAACGGATCGAGGCGGCAGCCGTGACGGACGACGATCCGGCCGCGATCCTGTATACGTCGGGCACCACGGGTCGTTCCAAGGGTGCGGTCCTAACTCATGGCAACCTTGCCAGCAATTGCCAGGCTTTACTTGAGGCTTGGGAGTACACAGACCAGGACCGACTGATCCATGCGCTGCCGATCTTCCATATTCACGGACTATTTGTAGCGATCAATATGAGTCTCGCGGCCGGGGCGACCATGCTGTGGATGGAGGGATTTGACGTCGACGGTATTGTCGATCGTTTCGACACCGCGACCGTCCTGATGGGTGTGCCCACCTTCTACACGCGCCTGCTGGCCTCTGATCGTCTGAACCGAGAGGCGGTCTCCAATATGCGGTTATTTATCTCGGGTTCGGCGCCCCTACGCACCGCAGATTTCAAAGCGTTCGAGGAGCGCACCGGGCATCAGATCCTCGAGCGCTACGGAATGACCGAAACCGGGATGAATACGACCAACCCGTATCGAGGGGAGCGACGCCCAGGCAGCGTTGGGCAGGCTCTACCGGGTGTTGAAGTCCTCGTGGTCGACCCGAAAACCGCCGAGCCGTTACCCGCTGGACAGATCGGCTCGATCGAGGTGCGCGGACCGAATGTGTTTGACCGATACTGGCGTAACCCAGACAAGACCCGGGAAGAACAACGCGACAACGGCTTCTTCATTACCGGCGATCAGGGCTACTATGATGCTGACGGATACCTCCACATCTCAGGTCGATCCAAGGACATGATTATCTCGGGCGGGTACAACGTGTATCCCAAAGAGGTTGAGCAGCTCCTGGACGAGCACCCGCAAGTGCTGGAATCCGCCGTTATTGGTGTGCCACATGCTGACCTAGGGAAAGCGTTGTCGCCGTGCTCGTCACAACCAATGGCACAGCACCGGAGGATACCGAATTGACGGAACTGCTGGCGAATCAGCTAGCACGGTATAAGCAGCCGCGAGCGTACCGGGTGGTCGAGCAGTTACCGCGCAATGTGATGGGCAAAGTGCAAAAGGCCCAACTGCGCGAACAGTTTGCGGATATTTTCGCTTTTTAAAAAACCGAAGGATGGTATGAGACAGAAGCTCCTTCCGGTCTGTCGGGCATACGTTGACGCGGTTTCGTCTGTTGAGTTAAAAGCTTTGTGGTACAACTGTCGGCCTCAAGGGTCAAGCAATGCTACTTTTTTGACAGCTCCAGGTGGGGAGGACAGCCCGGCAGCATACCGATAGGCGGCCGCGAAGCTATTACGACCGTTGTGGCTAAGAGTCCATGGCCGTAGGGTTTGAGTTGGAGGTTCTAGATATGTCAATAGATAGAGTTGCCGTCATTACCGGTTCAGCGCAAGGTTTAGGCAAGGGGATTGCACAGAAATTAGGAGAACAGGGATACAAAGTCGTACTCAGTGACCTGAACGAGGAAGTGTTAAATGAAACCTTCGAAGAATTTAAGGGCAAAGATTTTGAGGTGACCTCACTCGTCGCAGATGTCACGAAACAGGAAGACCATGACTCCCTAATACAACATGCAGTTGAGA
>JAJUIX010000242.1 GCA_029267455.1 Enteractinococcus sp.
GTCTTGTCCGGACTCGTACCGTTGTTGCTCCGCCTCGAGCCGGTCCTGTTCCTGGACGGCTTTGGCGAGATCGTCCACAGCAATGTGTTGCGGGTCGAGATGGTCTGATCGGTAGGTTGCCCGGCCGACCATGTGCGCAGAAACGGGCGCCGTGATCAATTGCGCCAACCAGGCGACAAGCAGGACAGGAATCACACTCCAGGTGCGCAGGGCGAAACCGAGTCCCGCCAGCGCGAGTAACAACCCCAACACCTGGGGTTTGGTCGCCGCGTGCATCCGCGAGAGCACATCTGGGTAGCGCAGCAGACCAAAACCGGCTACCGCTGACAGCAGCGTCCCCAGCACTAACAGGATAGCCGCGACGATATCCATCCACGAATCAAAGGTGATTTCCACTAGATGTCACCACCTGTGGGAGTCTGTTTCGGTTCAGGCTCGGACTGGTTCGCGTTGGCGCCTTCCACCGTAAACCGCGCCAGGATCGTGGAGGAGATGAACCCGATCAACGATGCGACGACCACGATAGTGATGAAGTACGTGGAATCGTTCAGGGCCATCCACACGACTAAACCCGACGAGAAGACAATCAGCATGACGTCGACGGCAATGGCACGGTCGAGCACTGCCGGGCCGCGAATAACCCGGTAGAGGGCCCCGAAGGCTCCCAAGGCGAGGAAGACGACGCTAATCCATCCGGCGAGTGCCAACACGCTCATGAGTTCTCCTCCTGCCCTAACGCTTCAATCGGGTCGTCAAGTTCGGAGTGCCGACGGACGACACCGTCACCGGCGCGGTCTTCTGCTTTGACGAGCGCGTAGTCACGTTTGGACCCGAAACCGCGAATCATACGGGCCTCAATATCTAAAGAATCGACGCGGAAGGCCTCGGCCGCTTCTTCATCCGGGATGTCAATAACGTGCAAGAACAGTGTTGAGCTGGGCCGGTCGACGTCGATGACGAGCGAACCGGGAATCAACGCATACACGTGCCCCACAAGCGTGAGTAAGAGGTCATCTTGGGTGCGCAATTTGACGGCCACGACGGAGTTGACCACCTTGGGCCCGGGCTTGATCGCTTTGACTGCGACGTCCCAGGTCGCGGCCGTAATTTTCCACAGGAAGTAAAATATAAAGGTGATCGTGTGATATACGTTCAAGCGATCCGCAAATGGCACCGGCGGCAGCGGCAGCAACATCATGACTGCTGCACCAAAGACCACGCCCAGTACCAAAGTCGAGAGGCTCATATCCTGCCACAGCGCCGCCCACATAAAGGCCAACACGACAAGCATGGGCCACTGTGAACGACGGGATCGTTGATCTTCAATGGCTGCGGGCAGGTTTTCCTCAGCCGTCAGATCGCTGGACGAGTTCTTTGCCATCAGTTGTCGCCTCCTTCCGAACCTTGGCCCGACCCGGCGCCTTCCGAACCGCTGATGCCCCACGCTTCGAGTTGGTCAGCTTCCAGTTGCGCCTCCTGGGCGGCTTCTTGGCCAAGTACCGCCTCAATATACGGGGTGCGATGGATCATGTCAGTGGCGGCTTCGTCGGCAAAATCAAAGAGCGGGCCGGCCACAAATGTCAAGGCCACGCCCACACCCACCAGTGCCACGGTGGGAGCAACGAGTCCCGGTGAGTCTTTGCGCAGTGGTTTTTGGCCAGCATCGGCACGTTTTGCTTCCTCCATACCGCGCATCGCAGGGTCTTCGGCATCTTCAATTGGCCGCCAGAAGACGCGCGACCAGATGCGCATCATCACCAGCAGGGTCAACAGCGAGGTGATGACCGATGCCGCCACCAGGACCCAGGCCATGCCTGTACCTTTGGTGACACCGGCGTCGATAAGTCCCACTTTGCCGATGAAACCAGAAAACGGTGGGATGCCGCCCAGGTTCAGGGCCGGGATCAGAAACAGGACGGCCACCAGCGGCGAGATCTTGGCCATCGAGCCGAGGCGATCGATATTTGCCGAACCGGTGCGATATTCAATGAGCCCGGTCACGAGGAAGAGCGAGGTTTGAATTGTAATGTGGTGGACGACGTAGTACACGGTTGCCGTCAGGCCAATGTGGTTGGCGACAGAAACACCGAAGATCATGAACCCGATGTGCGACACCAGCGTAAACGACAAGACACGTTTAATGTCGAACTGGACTAATGCCCCCAGGATTCCTACGACCATCGTGAGCCCTGCGATCACCATGAGGAGGGTGTTGACCCGATCACCGGGAAACAACAGTGTCTCAGTACGGATGATGGCGTAGACGCCAACTTTGGTCAGCAGGCCCGCAAACACGGCGGTCACGGGTGCCGGCGCGGTCGGATACGAGTCCGGCAGCCAGAAGGAAAGCGGGAACACGGCGGCCTTGATGCCGAA
>JAJUIX010000179.1 GCA_029267455.1 Enteractinococcus sp.
CGCGCTGGCCGAAGTCCTGCCACTGTATCTGGGCGTCGTCGTAGGGCTGTCGCTACTGATCATGGTGGTGGTGTTCCGTTCGCTCGTCGTACCAATCATCGCCTCGGGCGGATTCGTGCTGTCCGTGGGCGCAGCCATGGGAGCCGTCGTCGCGATTTATCAGTGGGGCTGGCTCGGTGAGCTCTTCATGGTCCACAACCCGGCTCCGGTGCTCTCATTCCTGCCGACCATTCTGATCGGTGTGCTGTTCGGCCTGGCCATGGACTACCAGCTGTTTATTTCCTCCGGGATGCGGGAAGCCTACGCCCACGGCACCGAAGCAAAGTTGGCGGTGCAGCGAGGTTTCGTCCAGGGGCGCGCCGTGGTAGCGGCCGCGGCGATCATTATGGTCTCGGTCTTTGGTGGGTTCGTCTACGCTGACGACCCCTATATCCGGCCAATCGGTTTCGGGCTAGCCATCGGAGTGCTCTTCGACGCGTTTCTGGTCCGGATGCTCATGGTGCCCGCGCTGATGCACCTACTGGGCCGACACGCCTGGTACATCCCGAAATGGTTGGACCGGATCCTGCCGGATGTGGACGTCGAAGGCGCCAAACTTCGTGAATTCGATGCGACCGACGACGTCGACAGCGACTGGCGCGAAACGCCCACCGATGCGCCCGTTACAACAAAGACCCGCAACGTCTAAGCTGGAATCTGTACCCGCGAGAAAGGCTGAATGATGAACGACATGATGCAACGTCTGGTGCGCACCGGAGTTTCGATCGGCGCCGGATTTATTGGCACCAAAGCGGTTGAGGCGATTTGGAAAGCCACAACCGGCGACGAAGAAGCCCCCACCACCGACGACGACCAGGCGACACTCATGAAAGTCGTCGCGTTCGCCACCATCTCCGCCGGGGTCTCGGCCCTGTTGCAAGTCGGCTCGCAGCGCCTGGTGAACAAGGCAATGTCGAAGAGCGATAAAGACAGCAAGAAAGATAACAAGGCCAAGCAATTAGGCCGGGCTGAAGTGTAGTCCTGTGATCGCTGTGATCCTCCCGGGATGGCCCTGAGCTATTGCGGGAGTCACCGAGAAACCAGGGCGGGGTTTACCAATAGGCTCGTGCCGTTTCGGTAGCATGGGCGATTTCGGTCAGCCCTGCATCGACGACGCGCACCGGACGATCAGCTGCCGCCCACTGATCAGTCGTGGGCACGACGACGCGGACGCGAAAGCCATCAGCGCGCCACTGCGCTAGCGTTGACTGCACGTGCGCATCGTCGTGATTGGCGGCGTCAACCAACCGCTCGTAGGCCAGTTGTGCCGCGTGGCCGGCCTGGGCGGCGGCTTTTCCGGTTGACAATTCAACCTCGGGGTTGAGTTCGATGGTCACGTGCGTATCGCGCTGTGTTGAATCGTGCTTCCGGGGCAATTCGGTCGCGCGCACTTGCAGTTTTTTGAGTTCGGGTGGCAACGGCGCGACCGGCCCCGGCACGAACGCCCGGACCTGCCCACTGCCGGAGGCCACGGTGACGCCGTCGAGAGCCTGCACATCATCCCACCGTTTATTCTCGGCACGGCGGGCAACCTTGCGGATCCAACCAGCACGCCAGTGTGCTACCGCCTCAGCCCATACGCCATCAGGATTGGTCGTGCGAGGGTCATCCAAGAGACGCACCACAGCCGTCGCAGCAGCTTCCAACACATCAATGTGATTGGCGGGGTCGCGCTTATTGCGCTGGATGACCAATTGCATGGCCCACGGTTCAGCGTGGTCTGGGCGGTCTGGACGTGACACTGGATGACTCATAATGTCTACTCTAACGAGGTCCAGCCGCCGGCAGGTTCTATGGTGGTAGGCATGGACTCTTTGCTTCCTGATGATTGGCAACCCTGGCGCTCGCCCTCCCCGCTGGATGGGCGACGTCCTACGAAAACCGAACTGGCTGAAGCCGCCGAAACGGGTATGACACTCGATGATGTGCTCCCCTACCCCTGCGATGGCGATAATGCCGGACTGTTGCGGTTGCTCATCGTCGGCACGAACCCCAGCCCCTGGGCGGCGGCGGTGCAGGCACCCTTTGCCCGCCCCGGCAATCGGTTCTGGAAGTCCTTGCACGCAGGTGGCATCACGGAATACCCCGTCAACGATTCCAACGGCTTGGCACGGGCCGATGAACGCATGCTGGCCGAACGCGGGGTCGGGCTGACCAATATTGTCTCACGTCCCACCTCGCGCTCCAGCGAACTCAGTCGCGACGAGCTTCAGGCCGGTTGTGCCCGACTCACCTCACGCGTGGCCGAAATCCAGCCCCCGGTGGTGGCCTTTACGGGTATCACCGCGTTCCGGACGGCTTTTCAGAACCCCGCAGCGGTGTTGGGTCGGCAGGATACCCACGACGTGGCGGGCTGGCCGGAGGACATCCAGTTGTGGGTGGTGCCGGATCCAAGCGGTCTCAACGCGCACGAATCAGTCCAGTCGCTGGGTGAAAAATGGGCTGAAGTCTGGGCCGTGGCAACCCAGTAGACTCAACATAGTCCAGCCAGAGCGTATTGCTCAGCACCGACGATGGGAGTGACCTATGAATACCTCGGATCGAGTCATCTTGCTGACCGGTGCAACCAGTGGCCTCGGCCGCGCCGTCGCCCAAACGCTTGCAGCGCGTGGTGGCCGACTGATTTTACACGGTCGCAATCCAGCACGCCTCGAGGAACTGTCGAAGGAGTTCGCCAAAACCGAGGCCCAGATCGACGTCGTCCAAGCCGATCTGAGTGACTTACAGCAGGTCGAACAGCTTGCCAAAGAGGTGGCCGAACTCACCGATCACCTCGATGTCCTGGTACACAACGCGGGGGTGGGCAAAGGCGCCACCGACGCCCGCGAGCTCTCCGCCGATGGTTACGAACTCCGCTTGGCGGTCAACCACCTGGCCCCGTTTGCGCTGACCCAGCGCCTGCTGCCGCTGTTGGAAATCGGTGCGCCCAGCCGCATCGTCAACGTGGCCTCCGGAACGCAGCAACCAATTGATTTTTCCGACCCGCACTTGGAGCACGGTTATTCGGGTAACCGTGCGTATGGCCAAAGTAAATTTGCAATGGTCACCGCCGGATTCGCATTAGCCAAAATCTTGCTGGCCGACGTCGTCACGGTCAACAGTTTGCACCCGGCAACGCTCATGCCCACCCGAATGGTCAAGGAAGGGTATGGGTACACGGTGGATGACCTACAGACCGGGGTCGACGCCGTCGTCAATCTGGTGGAAAACCCTGCGTTGGACGGCACGACCGGCCAGTATTTTTCCATCCAGCAACCGGCTGCGGCACACCGTGAAGCTTATGATGTCGAAACGCAACGTCGACTATGGGAGCTCAGTGAGGAATTAACCGGCGTGCGCTATTGAGACACCGGATTAGGAGCTCGGGTACCG
>JAJUIX010000034.1 GCA_029267455.1 Enteractinococcus sp.
GATCATGTAATGACATTGAGCGTGCACGACATCAGGTGCCAGCTTTGCAATGAGAGCGTCGATTGCGTCCTTAGCATGCCAGGGCATCACGAGTCGATAGAACTCATGGGTGGGGGCGGCATAGGATTTGAGTCGGTGAACCGTAGCTTCTTCATAGTATTCCACCGTATCGGCGCCTGCCGTGTCACGGGGTGCCACCACATGGACGTCGTAACCGCGTGCAGTGAGTTCAGTGGCTAGTCGGAAACATGATTTTGCGGCGCCGTTAACATGCGGCGGATACGTATCGGCAGCTATCAACACACGGAATCGCGTGGCTTGGTCATCAGGCACTGGGCGTACAGCTCCTATAAGTTCTTTAGTCATGCTGATCCTAGACCACCTCACGGCAAAATGAGCTGTTTTTTCAATAGTCGTGGGCTTGTTATCAATTATTCATCTAGAAGTCAGCGGGTCGAATGATTGTTTACACCGAGCCAAGAAATGCTTCACGGTCCGCTTTACTCCGAGGATTCAGCTTCGCTCTACGCATTCTATAGGCGTTTTGAAGGCCCTGTACAAGGTAGTCCAGACTTGCCAAGATATGCCCGATAGCTCCCAGGACAAGAATACTCACGGCAGCCACGTACCATGGTTGGGAATCCGGTAGAAATGGCGCTTCAGCAAAGAGCAATAAGGGGATGCCAATCATCAGCGCCGCAGTACGCGCCTTACCGAGCCGAGTCACTTTCATTTGTGGATTACCCGCGTAGACGATGGCCATGACACCGGCTAATACTAGATCTGGAACAACAAGCGCAAAGACGAGCCATAACGGCGCCAACCCGGAAAGTACCACTGTAATGACCACGACCCACAGCGAAAGCCTATCGGCGAGCGGATCGAGCCATTGCCCCACAGTAGAAATTTGGTTCAATCGTCGAGCTAAAAATCCATCGATCCAATCCGTGGAAAAAAGCACTATCAGCGTGAGTAGCGCACTCCAATATTCATCACGGAACATGAACCATACAAAGACGGGCGCCAGCAGGAATCTCAGCAGCGTCACCAGGTTGGGAACTGTCAACCAGTCATCTGTTACCGTAGGCTCGGCTTCGTCATCTGATGGTGGGGTTGCCCGCCGGTTCATACAATCCTCAAAACGAAGCGTATCCTTCCGATAGTTGTCGAACTAGCGCCGGCGTAGGCGCCGCAGCAAGATTGCAGCGGTGGTCACAGAAGCACCGAGAACTGTTAATGGCTGCCAGCGCTCTTTGACGTATTCGACCCCATCATTAACTTTCTCCCCTGCTCTAGCGGCGGAATGGTGTGCGGTTAGCGGTGAGGTCGCATGTTCAACGTGATCAGCTGGCACCTTGCCGGTTGCATGACGGGCAAAGGTATTGAACTGCGCCCGGAAATCCGTTTTTTCATCAACACCTGAGCGAAGATCACCCAGGTGCCTCCGACGAAGTTCCATGCGATGACGGATTTGCGCTTCTGTGGGTTCCGTTTGTGGCAGAGAGGAAGCAGCTTCGCCTCGGCGCACCGCACGTTTGTGTTCTTTCTTAGCACGCTTCTCTTGTTCTTTACGGCGCTGTTTTTCGACTAGACGTTGCTGGCGACGCTCTTCCTCCAGCCGATCGAATTCGGCTGGATTAAATGCATTGCCCTTCAGAATGTATCCGACATCATGTTTAAGCCCTTGAATGGTTTCGGGAGCAATAAGTGGGAAGCTCGAACGGATTACTACAAAGCCAATCCCTAAAAAGATGAGCATCACGACAAATGCTGCCAGAGCAACCCATAAGGAGGTCTGCCAGAGCGGAGGTTCTGCCATAAAGGCCCCAATGAGTGCCACGACTAGTGCGATGAATGTTATAGAGCCAAAGACGAGCCCAAATAATATGACACCCACCCCGGCACCGGTGCGGATGCCCTTTGATTTAAGTTGTCCGCTCAGCAGCATCAAGTTGTCGCTGAGCTGTTTTGGAATCAGCCGGAAGATGGTTGCAAGCAAATCAAGCAGCGAACTCATCCGAGTTTTGGTCGTCACTTGACGTACGCCATTGGGGGTCATTAGTCACTACCTTCATACGTGATGCGGTCTAATCTACGGTGCTATGTCTGACCAGTATAAACCGGAGGACAACCATCTTTATATGTGCTGTGGTTTATTAGTCTGGTGTTTTGCTTTGTACGACGCAACCCTTGGGATTCAAGCGCCACAAGAGTCCATAAGTTGTTGAAGTGGTCAAAAATCACTAGATTGCACGAGTCGCATTTTCGAAGCAAGCAACTCAACCTCTGGCCTGCGGGCGACAGTTTCTTCCACACGATTCAGCGTTTCTTCGACGTAGGCCTTTTCACCACTCACCATGGACACGCCTAATCGCGTTCGTCGATACAGCTGAGCGTCATCAACTTCCGCAACAGATATTTGGAAGCGCTTTCGTATTTCGGCCACGATGGGCCTCACGACAGAACGCTTGGTTTTCAACGAGTGCACGTCGCCAAGCAAGATATCGAATTCGTTCCAACCAATCCACATAGCTCTAGCTTCCTCCATACCGCGCCCCTCAAGCAATCATCCCGGACTGCTTCTCAAGTAGCTATTGAGCAATCCAGTTATGACACGCGCAAGCTCACCTTATAGATTTGTATGAAGTCCCTGGGCACTTACTGGAGGCACTATGCCTCCGTCTCAACCCGAAATACTCGCCTCTTACTGGTCAACAATGCCATGCAAAGGAGTTTTGCTCGGAGAATAACCAACCCGAGCCGGTGAAATTTACAAAACATACATCATGACATTGCGGTGGGGACGCTCGCCCAGCATTGCAACGAAGGAGGTAACCTGCAGGACTCCTGGAAAGCTAAAAGCCCCGTCCATCTGGACGGGGCCGAATCGCTCCCCCAACTGGATTCGAACCAGTAACCCCTCGATTAACAGTCGAGTGCTCTGCCGTTGAGCTATGGGGGAAGGCAACAAATGAATACTATAGCAGACCTTTTTCCTGGATGTCGAATCGACGAATGGGCCTAAGAGTTTCCCCTTAGAAATCCTTGCTACTGCAAAAACTCATTGTGAGCAGATAGACTCGGTGACCAGTTGGACCTCTCGAGGACCATCACTAAAAACCACATACAACGGAAGAACCGACAGAACGAAGGAGATAAACCCAGTGTTTAAGAAGACCGATTCTAAACGTTCCACGCTGTACGCCGGTTTCGCAGGAGTTGCTGCACTTGCCCTACTCACCGCTTGCGGTGGGGGCGAGACTGCTCCCGAAGAAGAACCCACTGAACCAGGTGGCCAGGAGGATCCCGCCCAGCAGGATCCGACCGGAGAGTCGCCTGCTGAAGAGCCAATGGAAAGCCCGGGTGAAGAATCCCCCATGGGTGACAGCCCTGCAGAAGAGGGCGAAGATGTTGAAGGCGCAGGCGAAAATGATGCCACTTCAACTCTTGGGTTTGTCGGCAACACCGTCTCGTGGGCTCTCTAAGAGAAAAACTCTAAGCACTCCTAAATCTCCACATCCTTGAGGTCCAGCCAAAGACTCCTTTGGCTTTCTACCGCGGCGTTTCCTGCCCCGACTAAAATTAGTCAATTGGGCGCAGGAAACGCCGTTGGTTTTCAAGTTCTACCAGTCGTTGTTGAATCGCCTGGAACCCTTCAGGATCTTGTTCAGCATCCCACCGTTGTAGCTTGCCGATGAGCTCCGCCTTTTGCTCAGTGATTTGCATCTCCAATAAGCGATTCATAATGTCACGGCAGTATCGAATGACTTCTTCTTCCGAAGATGCGGGCAGTGGCGCTACCGCTAGCTCTGTCACAAAGGAATAGAGCTCCTCTGGGGCTTCTGAGGTGACGTGTTGTACCCAATTCGAAGTATCTTGCGCACTCCTTGCTGCCGCTAGAACCGCCGTTTGAATCGCGTTATAGACAGGTACTTTGAACGGCGAGCTATAGAGCGCTTGCCACTGCTCCTGTGACAATGTTTCTGGGCGCTGCAGAATAACTTCCAACGCTTCCTTTTCCATACGCGCCACGGGATCCCGTAGATCAGGTCGGAAGTTTTGTCTGGCTGGCCACTCTGGTTCTGTCGATGTGCCCTGGCGTTCCTGATATTTCTGGGTAGCAGTGGCTTTGGAAGCACGTTGCACCGCCTGATGTACAGTGTCTACATCCATTCCCAGCCAGCCAGCTAATTCACGAGTGTAGCCATCCCGCATGATTGGATCGCGGATCTCTTTAACGATGGGGGCAGCATAATGCAGGGCTCCCGCTCGTCCTTCAACCGAATCTAAGTTGTAGTCTTTGAGGCGCGTTCGGATGGCAAATTCAAAAAGGGGTTGGCGAGCAGCAATGAGCTCACGTACCGCTTCATCACCATATTGCTGTCGCAAATCATTAGGATCCTGACCGGCAGGTGCGACAGCAACGAATGTTTTAGCGACTATTTGATTGTCGAACTCGAAAGCTCGCATGGCAGCCTTTTGGCCAGCTTCATCACCATCAAAAGTGAAAATAATTTCACCACCCGACCCATCGTCGGTGATCAACCGCCGTGCGATCCTGACGTGTCCTTCACCAAAAGCGGTACCACAAGTGGCCACCGCAGTCGTAATTCCAGCTAGGTGCGCTGCCATGACGTCTGTATAGCCCTCAACCACCACTAATTGGCGCTGTCGGGCTATGTCCCGTTTAGCTAAGTTCAGGCCGTACAGTACCTGAGATTTCTTATACAGCGTCGTTTCGGGCGTATTAAGGTATTTCGGGCCCTTATCGTTTTCGTCAAGCTGACGTGCTCCATAACCAATCGTATTATCCGTCATATCTTTAATGGGCCACATGAGCCTGTTGCGGAACCGATCATAGGGGCCTCGCCGCCCCTCAGAGAATAAGCCGGTCTCCGTGAGCTCTTCGAGCGCAAAACCTCGCTGCTGCAAGTGTGTTAAAAGGTCATTCCACCCATCCGGGGCGTAGCCAACACCGAATCGCTCCGCATCTTCTTGAGTAAAACCTTTAGAGTGGAGAAAAGCACGAGCATGAGCAGCTTCTGGAGTAGTCAGCGCATGTTGGTAGAACTCATCAGCAATTTGGTGAGCCTGAAGTAACCGTTGTCGGGTAGCAACGGTAGGTTTTTCTGGAACCGTGCCTTCCTCGTATTCAAGACTGATGTTGGCCCGGGCTGCTAACAGCTCAACAGTTTCAGAGAACGACGTATGTTCGGTCTCCATCAGAAACTTGATCGCATCGCCAGATTCCTGACAACCAAAGCAGTGATAGAAACCTTTAGACGGCGTCACGTGAAACGACGGCGACCGCTCATCGTGAAACGGGCACAACCCTTTATATGATCCGATACCAGCGGTGCGAAGTGCCACATGTTCTTCCACGACAGCTTTGAGATCTGTTGCTTCCAGTACCTTATCGATTGATTCCCGAGTGATGCGTCCTGCCATGGTTATCAGTCTATGCCGAAATGGCATCCCCGAGTAACGCGCTCAGAGAAGCTGTGGATAACGAAGCGCTCCCTCCTAGACGAGCCACCACCCACACCCATCTTGTCTGATCGGAAAGATACATCGACCCCACAGGTTTTGAGTATCATTCGAGCCTTAACATAAAACTGGCTATAATTAAGACCGGTTGGACCTTCCGAGGACCATCTTCGATCAAAATAAAGTAAATGAAAATACCGAAGGGTTTAAATCCTATGTTTAAGAAAACCGACGCTCACAATTCGAAGCTTTTTGCCGGAGTGACCGGAATCGCGGCTCTAGCACTACTGACTGCATGTGCCGCCGAGGGCCCTTCCGAAGAACCGCCGGCTGATCAACAAACTGAACAGTCAGTACAGCCAGACGATGCACAAAGCACCCCTGCGGATGAGGCCACAGATCAGACCGAGGATGCAGGTGACGACACCACAGCGGAGGGCAATGCCACCGCTTCCGGTGAAGATCCTGTCTATACCATCGTTGAAGCCGTTGAGAACGAATACGACGGTGGGTTCATCGTTGAGATTGACCGTGACGATGATAACGATTCCCAGTACGAAGTCGATGTTGTCGTTGACAATGAGTTACTCGCCTTAGAGGTCACCACCGATGGCTCAATCTCCGAAGATGAGCGGGAGGGTGATGACGATGATATTGCCAATGCGGAACAAGCCACCGTTCCTGTGAATCAGGCCTTAGATCAGGCCTTCGAAGAACATCCGGACGCCACTTTTGACCAGATTGATTTGGACGAAGACGACGGTGTTTTGGAATGGGATATCGATCTCGATGACGCTAATGGTTCAGAAATCGAACTGACTATTCCTGCAACGTCGTAATTGCACTAAGTCACAACACTGCACCGGCGCCGGCGGTTTCCTCCTCCCAGGGTTCAGGAAACAGCTGGCGCTGTTGCGTGTCAGCACGAGCCCACCAATAGCACTTGCTGGTTCCGAATTCACGACTAATCTACAGTGGTAAATATGAGGAATATTCCGCACAGTGCGATACAAGAAGCTAAAGCCATACTGCAGGATGCCCACCGCATAGCAGTTCTTACTGGTGCTGGAATGTCAGCCGAATCAGGTGTTCCCACTTATCGGGACGCACAAACGGGCTTATGGGAAAAATACTCCCCCGAACAATTAGCGACTCGAGAAGCAATGTCGAATCAACCCGAGCTTGTCTGGTCATGGATCTTGCATCAAGCTCGTGTGATGCGGTCCGTCCAACCCCATGAAGGACACAAGGCGCTCGGGCGCTGGCAAAAACAACTCGACGCCAACGGCGGTGCCTTGGAAATCGTCACCCAGAATATCGATGATCTTCACGAGCGCGCCGGTGCGGAAGTACTTGCGCATCTCCACGGCACGACCTTTACCTTTCGCTGTTTCGAATGTGATGCACCTTCCGATTACGTTCTTGAGGATGCGACCGAAGAACAACTCGAAGCACGACCAGAACTAGACCAGATGGTTTTAGAAGAACCACCAGCTTGTCACAGCTGTTCCCACGGCTTCATTCGCCCCGATATCGTCATGTTCGGCGAATTGCTACCACAACAAGCCATGGACGATGCCCTGGAAGCCGTCCGTACAGCTGACGTGGCCCTCGTCGTTGGAACGTCAAATATTGTCCAGCCCGCTGCCTCTTTACCCATTGCGGCCTCTGCAGCCGGAGCCAAAGTTATCGAAGTCAATCCCAACGTAACGCCGCTTACCGAAGATGTGGATGTCTACATCAACGGGACGGCTCGTAACGTCTTGCCGGAGCTGCACTGATGAGTTCCCATATCCAACGCGCAACAGAACTTGTAGCGGAAGCGGAATCCGTCGTCGTGCTGACCGGAGCCGGGATGTCTGCCGAGTCGGGTGTGCCAACGTTTCGTGATGCCCAAACCGGTCTATGGCAACGATTTGCGCCCGAGCAGTTAGCCACCGAAGAAGCTTTTCGTGCCAACCCGTCAATGGTTTGGACCTGGTACGTGTGGCGGGCCATGTTAGTTGACAGTGTCGATCCGAACGCCGGTCATCATGCTATTGGCACCTGGCAGCAACACTTGGCGGCTCGCGATGGTTCACTGACCGTTGCCACACAGAACGTAGATGATCTCCACGAACGCGGGGGCGCACAAGACGTCTTACATTTGCACGGCTCCTTGCATTCCTATCGCTGCCTAGAATGTGGCACCCCAGGTACCTTTGATCCCGCAAGCACCGGCATCACAGCCGACCAGGATTTCGATCACGAGACGTTCGTGCCAACAGTACATTGTGATCATTGTGAGTTAGGCGTCTTGCGTCCGAATGTTGTTTGGTTCGGGGAAAGTCTGCCAGAACAAGCCTTTGCTGCAGCAGTTTCGGCATTGCAGCAGGCCCAACTGGTAGTGGTGGTTGGTTCTTCGGGTCTGGTACAACCTGCAGCTTCTCTGCCACTGATCGCTCACGAGGCCGGGGCATCACTGATTGAGATCAATCCGGCAGCCACCACATTATCTGATACGGCCGACATCTATATCCCGTCCACAGCTGCTGTCGCGCTCCCCGAACTCTTGGCAGACATTGTGTAGCTAGTTTGGCAAGCCCATGGGCAAGTCCGTAGGCTCGGCACGACCACGAACAAGGTTCCCGTGCCATAACAGTGCAGAATTATCAGTCAGTGAGGCCACCTGGTCAATCACGGCGCGCTTGCGTCCAGCATCATCGGCAGCATCCTGCCAGTCTTGAGCGTACATGGGCTCCAGGTAATGGTCCTCGGTGGCCGTAAGAAACTCGACGAGCTCCAGTAGCACTTGCCGTTGAGCTTCATAAAGAGGTTGCCGACGTTTCGACGACATCACGAAGTGGGCAGCGATCCCCTTCATCGTGGCGATCTCAAGTTTTGTATCTTCTGGGACGATTACGTCAGCGGTATGACGCGTGAGAGGATCGTTGCCGTAAGCGTCACGGGTTGCCTCGAATGCGGCAGTGGAGAATCGACCAATCAGCTGCGAGGTCATATCCTTCAGCGCTGCATGCGCATGTCGTGCCCCATCGGCATTGGCTACCCAGGTGGGGGTAGCTTCGAGGCGGGCAAGAGCCTCGTCGATCAGGTCAGGCTCGGTATGTGGCAAATACCATTCGCGAGTCGTTGCGATCGCACGTTGTCGTTGGTCAGGGTTCGTGAGCCAACCGAGTTGGAACATTCCAGAAACGATGCCATCTTCGACATCGTGAACACAGTATGAAATGTCGTCGGCAAGGTCCATCACTTGAGCTTCCATGGACAGCCGCTGAGAATCGACACCTTTGCGGAACCATTCAAAGACTGCGGCATCATCTTCGTAGACGCCAAATTTTCTGCTGGGTTTGCCGCTGGAGGTAAGAGGGGCATCAGCTTTGCGCCACGGGTACTTGGTCGCAGCGTCCAGCGTCGCACGAGTCAGGTTCAGTCCGGCCGGGGTATCATCTTCGGTCATTTTTTTCGGCTCGAGCCGGGATAATAACCGCAGGGTCTGCGCGTTGCCCTCAAAACCACCGATGTCCGCGGCGGCCTCATCTAAAGCTCTTTCCCCATTATGTCCAAACGGCGGATGTCCTAAGTCATGCGAGAGGCATGCGGCGTCGACCACGTCGGGGTCGCACCCGAGTGAACGTCCGAATTCGCGGCCCACTTGAGCGACTTCGAGTGAGTGGGTCAGTCGGTTGCGAATGAAA
>JAJUIX010000101.1 GCA_029267455.1 Enteractinococcus sp.
ATTAGCGTTGGCAAGTGATCATGATGAGGCAAAAGCCCTCGTGGCAGAGTTTATTGACCGTCTCGGTTACGATCCGGTTGATGCCGGCCCCTTGGCGGCAGGGCGTGCTTTCCAACCCGGGACAGGCATTTTCAATGGCTCCCACACCGCTGCTCAAATGCGGGAGTTACTTGCAGCCGAACTGCAACCCTCACGAATCTAATAACACTTACTCAACTACTTTTGGAGTCAATCTTGGAAATCGGTGCGTACAGCTTCGGCGACACCCAACTCAATGCAGACGGCGAGCAGAAAGACACTGCAGGCGCCATACGAAACCTTCACGAAGCCATCGTGCACGCAGACACTGTAGGACTCGATTATTTTGGTGTCGGAGAACACCACACGATGTCGATGCCAGCTTCATCGCCGGGCGCCGTTATCGCAGCTGCCGCTGCAGCGACGAAGAACATCACCTTGGGTAGTGCGGCAAGCATTATTAGCACTGACGACCCAGTCCGGGTGTACCAACAGTTTGCTACGGCTGATGTGATTTCCGGTGGACGTGTAGAGATCACGGCCGGACGCGGCTCCTCGGTCGAGACCTTCCCGCTATTTGGATATGACCTTGCCGATTACGACGAACTGTATGCCAATAAATTGGATTTGTTGATGACCATCAACGACAGTCCGAGCGAGCAAGTGACGTGGCAGGGCGCTCGCCGTCCAGCGATTCCTGGGTTGGATGTTGTGCCCCGACCACATAATGGCCGCATGCCCATCTGGTTGGCTACCGGTGGCAATGCCGGCTCTTCGGCACGGGCAGGACAGCTGGGTTTACCTGTCTCATACGGCATTATTGGTGGCGCTCCAGCGCGGTTTGCGCCATTGGCTCAGCTGTACCGCAAGACCGCCGAAGCAGCCGGGCACCCAGCGTCAGCGACGAAAGTGTCGGTAGCAGCACTAGGGCTTGTCGCGCCGACCAAGAAAGAAGCTCTCGAACGGTTCTATCCGGGCTGGTATAACCTCAACCTGGAAATGGGGAAGCGCCGCGGATGGTCCGATCCCGATAAGCGTGCGTTCTTAGCTCAAGCTGAAGCGCCGGGTGCCTACTATATTGGCGATCCCGACGAAGTCGCCGAGCGGATCGTCCACCTGCACGGCTATATGGGCCATATGCGACACTTCCTGCAAATGGATATCGGCGGCTTACCGCATGAATACCTGCTGGAATCCATCACGTTGCTCGCAACCGAAGTGAAACCTCGAGTTCAACGCTTACTGGCCGCGCAGTCGTAGGTCAGTCCTATTGCATGTCGGGTTGAACGAATTTAGGCTGAGACCAACCATACCGGCTCGACTGAATAGCGATCCGAGTCAGCTCATGGAGGTGAGTCACAGTGGCAAACCGTGAACAAGAAGATCCCGAGCGGCACGAACCCAACAACCCAAATCTTGATCCCGATGGTATTCAGGACCCGGATCTGGATGCGGGAGGCGGCGTCAAGCCCGGGCACACTCCGTCTGACTCACAATCGGCAACCTCAACCCCACCACACCATCCAAGTCCCCGGCCGCCACGGTCGAAAGCAACGGTCATATTACTGATCGTCTTCGCGGTAATCTTGGTGTTCATTTTCGTCGCCTACGCGATTGGCCTGTGGGACTAGTCCTGCCGCTTGGGCATCAATGTTGGTCCGTGCCTATACGAAACCATTTTGATGAACAACTACGGAGAAGAATTCATCTCAAGCTGTGGGCGTTTCAAGTCGTTACGCCCAGGCCGTTTGTGATCAGCCCTGGCATGCTCGACCATCGTCTACTTCAATCAACCTTTGGTTTGCTAAATGTATGGACCCGAAGACACCAAGTACAACAGCGGTGAACGACTTGAGGATGACGGCGAGATATTGGGGTTACAACACTGCCGCGACTCCGGGCCACGGGCATTTTGCTCGTCGCACCGGAAGAAACCCAGCTGCCATTATGATGAACCGGAACAAGTATCTGCGATGGTGTACTTACGGTATTCCAAGCAGCTGGAAGTACCTGGTATTTTCGTAGCATGATGAATTCGAACCGGCCGTTCGAAGATCCTGAATTATTTGGTCTTCTCCCACAGCATGCGATCAAACATACACCCGGTATGGCCGATGCTCTCATGCAACAGCTGGCCCCATTATTGGCAGCCGATGGCTTCGATCTCGATAACCTGGACGAAGATGTTGACATAGAGCAGCTGAATGCTGCCATGGCCCGAGCCGTTGAGCGCCACAATATGCAGCTGGTTACTCCTGTTGGAGACGATCATGCGCGTGCTGTCAATACACTCCGAGAGATAGTCCAAGCTTTGGCTCAGGATCAAGATGCGCGAGTTCAATACCTTCTGAGCACCATTGGACCAGAATCTACACCACACCGTCCAAGCGCCGGGCACGTGACCGGAGTCGCTTTGGACTCGCTAGATAAGTGGTACACCGACGACAGTTTCAGGGCCGTTCTACAACGTGCGACAGTGCCGAAGTGGAATGCCAAAACTCAAACGGTGGCCCAGGATCTTCAAGCGCTAGCTCGCAAGAGACGGGCCTACGCATCACATAACAGTTTGATTCTTAACCATGGCGGTTTCCAGTTACTGCGTGCCAGCGTGTATCTCGTCTCTGCGACCGTTACGGCCCTCGCTGACTACAGTCAAGCGCCATATCTTACGGTTTTGGATGAAATACTGCCGAGACAAGAAGTCAGTACTGGCTTCGCAAAGGGTGCCGCTTTCGGGCCTGTCGCAACGCAACAAACGGTATCTCAAGATTACGTTGGGCGGTTCGAAGCCTGGCTGCACCACGAAGACGAAAACGCTGAGGTGGCCCAGGACGTCATACAGGTATTCGCCGGATTAGTCGATGATGCACAACAGGCCGGAATTGACCCGCATCGGCCTGACGAGTTTGAGTATTGGATAGACCTCGTCTACGAAACCACAGATATCGGTGCCGTGATGGTGCATTTAGACATCATGCATGATTACGTGCATTTCCGGTTGGCAACCGATGAGGAGCCGGCACATTGGGAAGAACCGCACAGCATGCTCATGGCGATGTTGGGTGATGACAATGACATGCCCGATGAGTTTGCCGAGATCATCGCCGAAGCAGAACATCTTAGTGAAACAGAACGTGCAGCTGCGTTGAACCAACTACCGGTGGTCTCTGGGCTTTTCGCGCTGCGAGACTGGCTAGCAACCTCGAAGGGGATTACCCCCTCACGTGTGCCTCGACGGGCCGATATTGGTACGGTCGCGGACATGATTGGGCTGGTTGCCGAAGGGGTCGCGAAGCTACCTGAAAATGCTGCTGAGTCAAAGCGATGGCCAGACTTCCTGGAATCGGCACCGAAGGACCAGGCCGAACTTCACCTAGCTGATCTGCCCGAACGCGATCGCATAATCTATGTGCGGTCGGCGCTTGACCTCCCAGAACTCGTAGCGTGGTGGTCAACGCTGATTGAACTCGAGATCATTACCCTGACTTCTACCAGGGTGAAACTCGGCCCGACAGCCGACGAGTACATATCCTCACCGGCCGTGCCGCTTGAACAGGCCGAGAAAGTCGTCGCAACATATATTTCAAACATCCTGACCTCGCAGCTAGGAAATATGCGATACGAAGCGGCCGCATTGGGAATGACAATCAAGCAGTTGATTGACACCATGCGTCGGGAATACACGCAGCGATACGTGCTTGAAGCCGAAGACGAAATTGGCACCATGCTGATGGAACTCATCTCCGACCGGCATTTCCAATATCTCGAAGACGCCGGCCTGTTAAAAGTTCACGGTGACGAAATCCGAATCCCGCAAAGTCTGCACATCCCGTTGACAGTTGGCTTACTGATGACGCTTCAAGACCTTGCCTATTCCATGGACGTCATGGATGACCTGGCCTAGGACGCGGCCCACTTGTTGAGTGGCAACTGAAGCATCTAGCGTGGTTTTATGAAGATCACGTTAGATAACGGAGTTTCGATGTCGGCCCTGGGCTTCGGTGTGTACAAATCCCGCCAGAAGAAACCTTGGGACATCTGACTCAGGCGTGGTCACCTATCGGTGGGATGACTCGCTATCGTGGCAATGGACCGACGTCCTTCGAAGATCAGACTATTGGGGCGATCGAGGCCGAACACAGCCGTACCCCAGCACAAATTATGCTGGCTTGGCACCTGCAAGAAGGCCGTTCAGCGATTCCGAAATCCGTCACTCCCAGCCGGATTGCCGAAAACTTCGACGTCTTTGATATCAAACTCACCGCAGAACAGGTGGTTGCGCTCTATAAATTAGACATGAGGCGACGTCTGGCCTAAAGTCGGAAGCCTACCTGACAAGCACAGATCCTAGATTGCGTGGTGCTGCACCCTGTTCTGTTAGGGAGGCTATGCTGGAGGTTTGGTAACGCGGAAGACAAGGGGAGTGGCCGGGTATGGGGCTGTTGATGGCAATCCTGCCCGTGCTGGTGACCCTCGGCTTGCTCGCGGTACCCCGAATGCCCGCCGCCATCCCGCCACTCATCGGTACCATCACCGCCGCGGCGCTGGCCCTGTGGTACTTCGATGCCCCAGCCAGTGACCTGGTCACGGCGTGGAATGACACGTTTTGGACGCTGATCAAAGTCTTGGCGATCATCGGTGGGGGAGTGCTGCTATCCGGGGTCATGGACCGAACCGGTGCGCAACGTACACTCGCCAACTGGCTATCGGCCGGTGGGCCAACCATCCCGGCAGCCCTGCTCATGGCCCACGGCGTGGTGCCGTTTTTAGAAACAGTTACCGGTTTCGGAGTATCCGTGCTCATCGGACTCCCGCTACTATTGTCCGTTGGTTTTACGCCATATCGCGCAGCACTGCTTACCCTGCTTGGACTCATGATCGGCCCCTGGGGTTCGATGGGTCCCGGCACCCTCATCGCCGCCGACGCTGCCGGAGCCTCCCTGACGGATATGGGGCTGGTCTCCGGATGGATGAACATCATCCCGTTTGTCGTCTCCGGAATCGCTGTCTCCGTGATTGCAGGAAACGGCTACACTACGACGACGCTGTCACGTAGCCAGAAGATCGGCTGGGCTGGCATCGCCACCGCGTCCGGGCTCATCCTCTGGGGTTTCACGATGCTCGCCAACCTGCTGTTAGGTACCCCGGTGGCCGGAGCTGTCTCGACCATGATCATGTCGGTGATATGGCTGCTATACATCCGACGCGGGAATCTCACACCCGGCCCCGGCCGCTCCTTGATGCCGTATCTGATTCTTATGTTCGGGACTATCGCCGGGCAGATCATCTACCGCACCGTCGACCTCGGTGCTCTCGGTGAAGTGCTCGCTTCTCCTGCGCTGTGGTCCACGACCGGTGCGCTCGCATCCCTGACCTTCTTACCCATCTCGGCCGAAGATCAACGCGCCCTACCGAAAGCGACCCTGGTGATGTGGTGGGGTGTCGCTATCCCCACCGCGCTCTACGTGCTGCTGGGGGTCATGATTGCCGGCGGCGGCCTCGCCGATGTCATTGCTGGCAGTCTGGCCGACCTGGGTGCCGTGTACCTGTTCCTGATGCCTTTTGTTGCCGGGCTTTCCGGGTATATCACCGCATC
>JAJUIX010000132.1 GCA_029267455.1 Enteractinococcus sp.
CTCTTCATCAAAATCGCCCAGATGGATACCTTCTGCCGGACCAAAATCGCGTTCTATCAAATTCTCTAGACGATGGACCCGGGCGATGCTCAAAATTTCTGCTATGCGTTGTGCGGTCTGCACCGAACGCATGAGTGGAGAGGAGTAGATGGCGTGCCAGTTCCCCATACGCTGGAGATTTTGGGCGGCCTTCGTGGCTTCAAAATAACCTTCTGCATTCAGCGGATTATCTGTGCGACCTTGTAACAGTCGCTTACGGCTCCACTCCGTGCGTCCATGCCGGACAAACGCCCACTTCATTACCGACCCTCGCTTATTTGACTGGTGGTATAAGTTCTACGGCTGCGAGGCTACGGGTCTGTAAACGCAAACACAGTAGCGGGTGAATACTCGGTGACGAATAGGTAACGCTGCATACCAAGCGGGGCGTCCCGGCGGCAGCGACAAATAAGCCGGATCAGGTGCTTAAAAAAACTTCACCCCGCTACCTGTTAGCAGCGGGGTGAAGTAGAAGTCAGCTCAGCACTGACGATGACCGTAACGGTCTGAAGCTTACTTCAGGGTTACGGTTGCGCCTGCGCCTTCGAGTGCTTCCTTGGCGGACTCTGCAGCAGCCTTGTCGACGCCTTCGAGAACAGCCTTTGGAGCGGAGTCTACGAGATCTTTCGCGTCTTTCAGACCCAGCGAGGTCAGAGCGCGAACTTCTTTAATGACACCGATCTTGGCATCACCAGCGGATTCGAGAACAACGTCGAATTCGGTCTGCTCTTCAGCAGCACCGGCGTCGTCGCCACCGCCAGCTGGAGCACCAGCAGCTACGGCAACTGGAGCAGCAGCGGTTACGTCGAATTCTTCTTCAAAAGCCTTGATGAATTCGGACAGTTCTAGCAGGGACAGCTCTTTGAAAGCATCCAACAGTTCTTCGGTGGACAGTTTTGCCATGGTATTGGCTCCTTTGCGATAAAAGTCTTGTGGTGGGTTGAGCGGCACACAAGGTGCCAGAGGTTATGCAGCTTCTTCTTGCTTTTCGCGCAGCGCTTCGGCAAGACGAACAGCTTTTTCGATTGGGGCTTGGAAGGTAGCGGCAGCCTTGGACAGGGAGCCCTTCATTGCACCAGCCATCATCGACAGCAAAGTCTCGCGGGATTCGAGGTTTGCCAGCTGAATAACATCGGCTTCTTCAAGGGGTTGGCCATCCATGTAGCCGCCCTTGATGACCAGTTTGTCGTGGTCCTTGGCGAAATCACGAATGACTTTCGCAGCGTCTACGGCTTCACCCGAGACGAATGCGATCGCGGTAGGACCGGTGAGTTTGCCTTCGAGGGCAGTGACGCCGGCCTGTTCTGCCGCAATAGCAGTCAGCGTGTTCTTCGCCACGGCGTAGGTAGCAGTCTCCCCCAGGGCACGACGCAAGTCAGTGATCTCCTGGACGGTGAGACCACGGTATTCTGTGACTACAGCAGCGGATGAGTTGCGGAATAGCTCCGTCAGCTCTTCCACGGCTGCAGTTTTTTCAGCATTCGCCATGGCACTCCTTTCCTTCGTGGATAAGCCGGCCGCTCAAACACAAAAACGCCCCGTGCAGGTGCACAGGGCGCAAAGAGTCTTGAACTGCTAGAAAACGCAGTCGGTCTATGCCATCATGTTCACCTGCGCGGGCCGCTCATGCACGAGCTTTTATAGTCACACCTATTTGGCACAGGTGAGATACAACCGGCGGTCTTCGGTAGGCATTACTTTACAGAACACGCTGACCGATTTGCAAATCGGCTCATTTGTCAATACATCAGCTGTCCGTCTGAACGAAATATCATACGCTCTCCCCCGGAGCTCAAGGCACCGGACCATGTTATTGACGCATGGTTGGCGGTTTCGAAACCGGTGACCGATGGAGCGTCGTAGCGGTTTCAACTGCGTAACGGAGCACCCCTGGAATGCCTGCTTGCTGATGGATGGCCCGTTGCCGCGTGGCTCCGGTGCCCTGTATCAGTAAGAGTTCTAAACCCTGTCGCACGAGCTCTTCATCTCCAAAGGCTTCCAGGTGAGGCAATGCATAGGCAAAGGCACGCCAGATAATCACGTCGGCCGGGTGCGGAACACCAGCGATGGGATCTAAGAGCCGACCATCTAGTCCATATTTAGCGGCCTGCCAGAGACTCACGTCAAGCAACTCCAGCTGTGGCTGGCTTCGAAGGGGCTGGTCAATAGCTGCGCACATCAGACCTCGAATAAATGCTGCTAACACCACAGCATCGGTGGCCTGCAACTGCACATCACAGGCTCGGACTTCCAGCGTAGGATGACGATGGGATAACCGTGCCAGCCAGCAGATTCCACCATGGTCAGTCACGACGTCACTACTCAGGAGAGCTTCGATGCGGGTCGTGTAGTCATCGAAATCGTGGAAGTAAGGCGGCACACCGCTCACCATCCAGCGCCGATAGTGAATGGTCCGCCAACTCGCAAACCCTGAATCTCGCCCATGCCAGAATGGTGAGTTTGCACTGAGAGCGGTCAGAAGCGGCAGCCAGGGGCGCAAACCATTGAGCGCTCGCACACCGGTTTCGGCATCAGGGATGGTGACGTGAACATGCATGCCGTTGATGTATTGATCCGCAGCGATGCCGGGGGCTAATTCGGCAAGTTGCATATACCGTGCAGCATCAGTGATAGTGGCGTTATATTCCTCAATACTCGGTGCCGCACCGACCGGTACGGCGGCCATACTGAATTGTTGAGTCACAGAGGCCAGTTTTTGGCGAAACGCTAGCAGGGCCGCCGTTGCAGTAGAAGCATCAGTCAGCGCGGCCGAAGCGTGCTCTATCTGACACCGGAGCCACTCTTGTGACGCCACTCCCCCAGCAGCGGTTATTTGCTGCAGGGCCTTCGTGTGGGATTCCGTTGGGGCGACCGGCAACAGAGCTTTGTTATCGATTAACAAGAACTCTTCTTCGATGCCCAGTGCCACCATGCAGCTGACAGTAGCACGGCGAAGATACCCTACACCAGAGGTTTTTCGGAGCGTGCCAAGGACTGTGCGCGGCGCAGGTTCGCTGCACGAGAGCTATAGGAGAGGGTGATGTAGTTCAGGGTGTTTCTGGGTCGTGATCGATATCTAACCGGGCTTGCCCCACCAAAAATGCCAGTTGCGCGCCGTTATCAGCCCCGGTTTTCTGCATTGCGCGCGTCACTGTTGATTTCACAGTATCCGGGGCAATGTTCAGTTCGGCTGCAATATGTTTATAGGCTTTGCCATGACCAATGAGGTGCGCAACTTGGAGTTCACGCGGCGACAGAGCGGCAATACGTTGACGGGCCTGTGCCATCTGTGGTGCCGTGGTCGGTTGTAGAAAACTTTTAATAAGACGGCTGGTGGTTTGCGGCGAGACTAAAGGATCGCCTTCGGCTGCGGCGTGAATTGCGGGGGTGAGCAGTGTTTCGGCATCATTTTTCAAAATAAAGCCGGCAGCACCAGCTGCGAATGCGCCCCGTGTATAAGATTCAAGATCAAAGCTCGTCGTGGCGATCACTTGCGGCGGGTTCAAGAGGTTTCGCAAGCGTCGAATAGCTTCGACGCCATCAAATTCGCCGGGCAAATACAGATCCATGACCACCACCTCCGGGCGATGCTCCCGGTATCGTTGGATCGAATCGACGCCATTCTGGGCTGTGGCCACGACCTTGAGTTCGGGATCGGCTTCCACGATGGCTACGAGGTTGCGCAGCGTCATCGTTTCGTCGTCGACTATCAATACTGTGGTTGCCACATGGGAAAGCTTAGCATCGCAAGTCGGAGACGTTTAAGCTGCTGCGTTCGCCCACGGTAGCTGCACGGTAAGACGAAAGTGCTCGGGTAAATATTCTTCCTGTGCCGTACCACCGATAAGTCCGGCACGCTCTTTCATCCCGAGTAGCCCGGTTCCTGCGCCGTGATCAAATTGTTTTTGATGCGGTGCTCGTCGGTTCGTGAATTGCAGCACGAGGCCTTCCCCGGGTTGCCCTTCCATCCGCAAGTGGACCGTATTATCAGTGCTGTGACGCATGACGTTGGTGAGCGCTTCTTGAGTAATCCGTAAAACCGCTCGTTGCAGTTCATCGGGGGCAAAGTCATAGCTGTTCAGCATGATTTGCGGGTGGATCGTCAGGCCCTGGCGAGCGGCGTCATCAATGAGCGCTTTGAGGTCGTGAAATCCATCCGGTGCCACGGATGGGACGGTAGCCTCTTTTTCGCCATGGTCGCGCAGTGACGTCACGAGGTTGCGCAGGTCCTTCAATGCTTGATCGGAGTACTGCTTCGTCTCCTGCACCGCATTTGATAGCGCAGGATCGGAGGTGTTCTCAAGTGATTTCTGCATCTGGCCGGCCTGTAATGATAAGGCGGTTAGACGTTGCGCCAGGGTGTCGTGTACCTCGCGGGCCAGGTGTTCACGTTCGGTTTGGCGTGTCATTTCGGACGAGATGACAGAACGATCATGTTCAACGGCTTCCACCGTCTCCTGAGCGTGGCGGATTCGACGGCGCTGGCGGGTCATCAATCCAATCGTCAACACGAGCCCGACGGCTGCGAACCCGAAGATAAGCACCGTCATCACCGCAGGTAACGTGTCGATGCGATCGCCCCATCTGAGCACAGCAAAGGCGTGCCATCCGATGTTGA
>JAJUIX010000119.1 GCA_029267455.1 Enteractinococcus sp.
CACCTGAATTACCGTTTGACGCTGTCCGGCTGTTGGCTCAGTCAGGCTTCACAGCGCTCCGGGTTCCGCAAGAGCACGGGGGTATAGGCGCATCGCTGACAGCTACCTTCTTGTTGTTGGCACGGCTCGGTGAGGCAGATCCTAACCTCGTCCAGGCCCTGCGGGCCCACTTCACCACGATGGACCAACTCCGGCTCGCTCCCGCCGACCAGCAGGCACGATGGTTCCCACGCATTATGGCCGGTGAAATCTTTGGTAACGCCACGACCGAGAAAGGTAATGCACCCGGTCAATACTCGACGCGGTTAGAACAGCATGACGGTCGCTGGTATTTAAACGGCACGAAGTACTACAGTACGGGAAGTCTCTATGCTGACTGGATTAAAGTGGCTGCTGATCTCGCTGACGGTACCACCCGCAGAGTAACGATACACCGCAACGACCCGGGTGTAGAGCTCATCGACGACTGGGACGGCTTCGGGCAGCGTCTCACTGCCTCTGGTACCACGCGTCTTACCAATGTGATGGTAGACCCGGCCAATATTGATCCGTCAGACAGGGAGGAGAACCCTGGCACGCTGACGTCTTTTGTGCAGCTTGTTTTATTGGCCGCGCTGACCGGCATCGGCCGGGCGATACGTCGAGACGCAATCGAATATATTCGAAGCCGCAATCGGACCTTTGCCCACGGAGTCGGTACAAGTCCCCAACGCGACCCACTCGTGCAAGAAATTGTCGGTCGAATCTCGGCGAGCATTTTTGGAGTGGAAGCAGCCTTTGCCGCCGCAGTCCGAACGCTTGATGCCGCCGTGACACGAGCGGAGCAACTCGACGGAGCGGTCGAGGATACACGTGAGCTCGATACGGTGACCTCCGAAGCACAAGTTGTTATCACCGAGCAAGTGCTCGCGACAAGCACACAACTTTTTGAGGTCGGTGGTGCCTCGGCAACCTCACAGTCACGCGGGTTGGATCGACACTGGCGAAACGCCCGGGTTCTCGCAAGCCATAATCCGCTGGTCTATCGCGCCCGTGAAATCGGCCAACAACGCCTTACCGGAGATGCCGCGATCGCCCCGGTGCATATCGGCTCAGCACCCTCGCCACAGGCCACCCGCCTCTGAAGCTTCCATCGCTACCCCACAGTGACCTAGGAGAATGCACTATGACTGCTCACGAGACCCCGCTATTTTTCAATGCTTTCGTGATGAACACCGGCTCCCATATCCAACATGGACAGTGGCGTCATCCCGAAGCCCAGCAATCCGAGTTCAACGATCTGCAGTTCTGGTTGGACCTAGCACGCACCCTCGAAGACGGATTATTCGATGCCATGTTCTTCGCGGACGTGTCGGGATTATACGGCCCAGCTGGTGGTCAATACGTGGACAACGTACACGAAGGATTGCAGATCCCCTCCAATGATCCAACAGTATTGCTCGGTGCGCTCGCCGTTGTAACCCAGCACATCGGGCTGGCTACCACGTCCAACGTGATGCAAAACCACCCGTTTAATTTCGCGCGCCAGCTCAGCACACTGGACCACATGTCCCAAGGACGTATCGCCTGGAATATTGTGACCTCTACCCAAGAAAATGCGGCACGAAACTTCGGATTAGACGCACTTGTCGAACACGATGCTCGCTACGACTGGGCGGATGAGTATCTTGAGGTGGTCTACAAACTCTGGGAAGGCTCGTGGGACGAAGGAGCCTTGCTGAAGGATAAAGTTGGGGGACGATTCGCTGATCCGGACAAAATTCACAAGATCTTCCATGAGGGACCCCGGTACAAAGTCGAAGGCCCGCATCTCCCCTCCCCATCTCCGCAGCGTACGCCATTGTTATTTCAGGCTGGCGGTTCGGAACGCGGCATACAATTTGCCGCCCAGCATGCTGAGTGCCAGTTTATTGTGACACCCAACCCTGCCGTGGCCAAGGAGCATATCGATCGTACGCGCGCTAAAGTCGCTGCGGCCGGACGAAATCCTCACGACGTCAAGTTCTTCCAGGGGCTCTCCCTGGTCATCGGGGATTGCGAAGCCGATGTGAAAGCCAAAGAACAGGACTATCTCGACTACGCCTCGGTGACCGGCTTCTTGACCCACGCGGCTTTAGGGATTCTGCCTGACGGAACGCGGTTGCCGGATGATACGCGTCTTATTGATATTCCGAATAACGGTGGCCAGGCCCATGTGGAATGGCTACGCCGGGCTACGCCCCACCGTGAACCCACCCTGGCTGATCTGGCAAACGGTCGGATCCGTCGAGGATACGTGGCCGGGACTCCTGAACAGATAGCCGACCGGCTTGAGGAATGGCAGGCCGCAGGCGTTGATGGCATCAATCTCATCAACTGGCGCTTGCCAGGAACTTATGAAGAATTCAATGAAAAGCTCCTACCGGTGCTCCAACGACGAGGACTCGCCAAAACCGAGTACGCGGAAGGGACATTGCGCAAGAAGATTTTTGGTCATGACCTGCTGCCAGACAACCATCCGGGTGCCGGATACCGCGGAGCTTTCGCTCCCGCCAACGCATCCGTATAAGAATCTTATTTCGGGGCCACCGGGCTGCGGAGCGTGGCCTACCAGAGGAATCCCTGGCGTGACTCCCCGATTGATGAGATAGAAAATGGGGCGAAACGCCTGAACCCGACTGCAGCACATTGATGTTGACGGTCGGGTTCAGGTGTTTATGGCCTGGCGTCCCTGAGTCGTGGCCACATACGGTGTGGGTGCCACCCCGTTGACTTCCCAATCCCCCAGCATGCGCTCTTTAAATACAGCGGGATCATGCGTAGCTAGCGTTCTCGCATTACGCCAGTGTCGGTCCAGTTCACGAGTGGTTGACGTCGCTGAGGCTCCCAACGTATCGAAGATTCGGGTACTGATATCTAACACAAGTTTTGGCACCATCACGCTGGCGCGTTGGGCGGCAAGGGTGGCTTCATGGAAGTGACCCGCATCGAGTTCCCGTCCAGTTGCGCGTACGAGTTCCTCACCGGCACTGAGTTCTGCTGACAATTCGCCGATAATGCCCAGCATCTGGCTATCTGTACGAGGAATTTCACCCGTGGACGTATTAAAGACTCTGGTGCGCCTGCGCATTTGGCTCACCCCATCCCGCAGAGCTGCTCGTCCGACCCCGGCCATGAGAGCAACCAGCGAGGCTTCATGAAATACCGGAACAAAGTCGTGATCGCGGTCGAAATCTATGAGTGCCTCAACTCCAGCATCATGCATCGTCAAAGTTCCGGTGGCCGTCATTCGTTGACCAAAGCCGTCCCAATCATCTTTGACTTGCACTCGCGGTTGCTGCACTCGTACCACTACCAGCGCTTCAGTCACATCGGCCAGTTGCAGTCCAGTCGCACCGGCTCGTCGTCGACGCCGAAGTATTGCGTTTGCCAGCGAGGTTTCTAGGGTCGCGCTGACAAGCGTCCAGTCGGCCGCCAGGGTGCCGGTGGTGTAATATTTCTCGCCAGTAATTCGCAGCGTACCGGTATCATCCCAGCGGACGATGGTTTGGTTGTGATGTTCTGCATCGTATCTGGCAGACAGAGCAGAGCCGCCCCACTGTCCTTGCAGTATCCGCTGCCACCAGGTGGTACGTCGAGTTTGGTCGGGAAGAAGCTTTAGGTATTCTACAAACGCTAGGTGACTGCGCCAGATATGCGCCAGGTTTGCATCCACCGCAGCCAAATCCATGAGCATTCGCAAAGTGGTTTGATACCCGGCGCCCTGCCCGCCTTCAGTTTTAGGAATGGTGATCGCACCCAGCCCGTGATCGCTCAATTGTTTCAACGGGATCAACGGTAGGTGACGACCAGCCTCCCGAGCTCGCTCACCCCGAGCAATCTCTTCGAATAATGGCGCGTACCGTTGACTCAAGTTTTCATACAGTGCCGAAGTCATGAGCGTTTCCCTCACTCCCACGGGCAATGAAGCTCTGATCCCTGGTGGATCCGCGAAGCACCGAGAGCATGCCGAAGCCACTGCGAGCTGTCAACGCAAAAGTTCGGAATGATGCGAACATTGAACTATCCCTCCATCGGTTCTGGCATGAGCACCCTTACCCGATGAGCGGAGGGTTGCTGCGACGTCGTAGAGCCAGATCTCTCGGTCGCTCTGGATGGTTGTTACGTCTGCACCGTACATGATTTGACACGAAGCTGGCTATCCCCGGTGTCGCAAAAATTCATGTACCGACCCGATACCCCGCAAAAATTCGGTACAACATCCTCGTTTCGTGCTCATCCCGGTCGACATCGCTTCACGGGCTCAATCCGATGTGGCCTTCGTTCTGTGTAATACAGGTTGCATTCACCAGTGACCTGATGCATTATGGTCGGGTAACCATCCAGAGTGGCTGAGAGATCTAGCTCGATGAAGCCACAGCAACCCCGACGTATGTTGTGCGGGTGCTACTGCTAGGACCGATGGAGTCTTTTGGACCACGGACATGGATATGTGCTGTTTTGGCATGTCTTCGTGTGCCCCTCAGTTGACATCCATTGGTCAACTAGAAGGGACAACGCATGAACCATGTTCGAGCCAAGCTCATGGCTGCCATCGCCATGCTCAGCCTGGTACTGACCGGCTGTGGTGGAAGCCAGACCCAAGCTGTCGTCTCAACAGGACCGCACGGTGAACCTGTTGAGGGAGGCAACCTGATCTTTGCCGAAGTCACGCCGATCAACAACTGGCAGACTCAAGAAGCCTCATTCTATGAGGTCGCCAATGTGCTGAATTCGGTACTAGACCGACTGACGTACTTCGACCCGGAAAGCGGTGAACTCGTCGGGTGGATTGCCGAGGAATTCGAAATGAACGAAGACGCCACCGAGTTTGTGTTCACGATTCGCCAGGGTGTGACGTTTTCCGATGGCACACCCCTCGACGCAGCAGCGGTCAAGGCCAATCTGGATGCACTCGGGCACGGGATTCCAGAGGAGCAAGTACCGGCCAATCCACACTTTATGTACTACGAATCTTCCGA
>JAJUIX010000130.1 GCA_029267455.1 Enteractinococcus sp.
CCCAACGCGGCGTTTTGATCGCGACCATGCGGTCTAGGTAGGTGTCCCGGGCAAGGTGGACATTCGCCATACCGCCTCGTCCCAGGAGCTTCTCAACCTGGTAGCGGTCACTGAGCCGTCGGTCGACAGCGTGCTGCTGAGTAGGCGACTGTTTTAATTCGATACTTGCGGCCTGGATCCAAGCCTGGCACATGCTGAGTTCATTGGTGGACAGTGTATGCTGCTTGGCGGTGTACAGGCTGAGCACACCAATGGCGCGCCCCTCCACACACAGCGGCAACGTGTGCAGGGAGGCGAAGCCGACCTGGACCATTTTGACGGTGATTGTGGGCCAGCGCCGACGAGCTTCGGCCGGGTGAATGTTGACGATCGGCTCACCGGTCGCGTAGCAGTCTATGCATGGACCGTGGCGGTCCTGAAACTGGATCTGCTCTAACTGCAGCACCTCATCACTCGTCCACGCAGCTGCCTGGAGCTTGCCATGAGCATCGACCAGTGAGCACCCGATGGCCACCACGTACGATAGGCCCCTATTGATCTCACTGAGGAGGCTGAGGTATTTATTCAAGCCGGGCTCCCACCAGTCGCCAAACGTAGTGAGTCCTTCTGCTAGCTGTAGGTCCTCAATCACCGCAATGCCTTTCTTACACAGCAGGCCCGTTCAGAGCGGGCCCCATTCTGGCCTGTCTCCATAAGCCGGTTACTTCGAGCTGAATGTCCCTTCGGTGCGCAACGTGGTGTCCCTGGGCATGGACTCCTTCGCGGTTTGGTGTTCCTCCTGGAAGGCTTGCCCGCAAAGTCAGACGGGCAGGTTGGGCAGCCAGCCGGGCCGCTAGGACGCTGATCGCCTCGAAGTCCCCACTTGGGGACGAAGTACAGACTGAGCAGACCCAACGGCTTGCTGTCGTAGGAGGATGACATCGCCGGTACTGCGCGTGACGCGCCTGATAAGTGCACTTCGTTGGCTGAGACGCTAGAGCACGTGTATACCCTCTTGGACATGGGGCCGAAGGCGAGATATCACGAGGATGAGGAGCACTGGTACGTTTCATAAACGGACCAAGAGGCCGAGACGCTTTGGCTGTGTTCTCCATGTATTCCTCCGTGCCCTGTTAGAAAGAACATGCGTTTTTAGCAATGCCCACTCCGAGGTCTGGGGAGAACGACCCTCTGATGTAATCTCAGTCTTGGTGAGCGCGTGATGGGTGTCAAGATATCGCGCCGGGGCCTTCCTAAGAATTCAAATATGGTGCAATCACGTGCTGATTATCGGATTGGGAAGAAAATCGAATTGTCTACAATATTGGATCGATTCTGTATCACCACGAGCGCGCGTCGGACCGCAGCTTGTCATTATCCCCAACAAGCGTTCGCAGGCTGACATGATGCGGGCCTCTCAATAGTATTCGGCTCGATAGATTTAGCGAGTAGCTCGTAGCTTCGGACTAGACTATGGGACGTGACTGACCAACAAGCCCTTTTGGCCACCACCACCTCTGCTGTCAGAGCGATCATCGACGAAAAGGTTGCCGAACTCGTCGCGGCGGGCACCGCTCGTCCAAAAGTTGGCCTTGTGCCAACCATGGGTGCCCTGCATGACGGCCACGGCGCGCTCTTTGAACAGGCTCGCGCCGAGAACGACCTTGTGATCGCCTCGATTTTTGTCAATCCTTTGCAATTCGATCAGCCAGAGGACTATGAACACTACCCGCGTGATCTCGAGGCCGATCTTGAATTGGTCACCGAGTACGGCGGGGACATTGTTTTTGCCCCATCTACACAGCACATGTACCCCGGCTTCCCCGATGCCCCGCACATTAGAGTCTCTGCTGGGCAAATGGGTCAGATGTTCGAGGGTGCGTCACGCCCAGGTCACTTCGATGGCGTGTGTACCGTGGTAGCCAAACTGTGGAACATTCTCATGCCTCCACCACCGGCCGTCTTCCGGAGCTATTTTGGTCGAAAAGATGCCCAACAATTAGCGATCGTGACACGCATGGCCAAGGACCTGAACATTGATGTGAAAATTCGGCCGGTCGAATTAGTTCGAGCACCTTCTGGCTTGGCGCTCTCGTCGCGCAACGTGCGACTGGACGATCACGGAATGGAAAAAGCGCTCGGATTATCGAAGGCCCTACATTTTCTTTCCGATCAGGCAACACGTGGTGAACCCTTAGATATTTCGGCTGCACGCGACATGATTCGGGCGCACGAAAACGTAGACTTAGACTATCTAGAAATAGTCGATCCAGACACCCTCACCCCCCTGACTGAAGAGCAACTTGCTGCGCCATTGGAGCGCGAGGCGCTCGCACTGGTTGCGGCCTGGGTACCCCCGGTTCGACTGATCGACAACATGTTGTTATCGCCGTAGGCTACCAAATGGGTATCGGCATCATCATTGAAGGAGACGCGTGACAACCACAGCCCCGAAACCGACGCAGGATCTCTATCGCCATGTCAATGGTGAATGGATGGACAACAACTCCATTCCCGCGGATCGTGGCACCTATGGTGCCTTTATGGAATTGCACGAAAAGTCCGAACTCGCTGTGCACGACATTCTCAAAGCAGCGGCCAACGACCTTTCGAAAAAACAACGTCGGTACTCTTTCGTCGCCGAAAACTCCGACGAAGGCGCAAAACAGCGCATCGGCGCCCTCTACACCGCAATGATGGACGAAAAAACCATCGAAGCGCTCCACGTCACCCCGCTGTGGGAAATGCTGGATAAGATGTCCGATATTTCCGACAACACGAAGTTTTTGAAAATGACCGGCAAGCTCCAACGCAAAGGTATCGTCGGTGGACCTGTCGGGACCGGTGCAATGCCAGATGCCGGAAATCCAGACCGCGTGCTATTACACCTGGTTCAAAGTGGTCTGGGGTTGCCGGATGAATCGTATTATCGCGAAGAGAAATTCGCTGACATCATCAAGGCCTACCGAACCTATATCGAAAAGCTGTTTTTGATCTCTGAGATCGCACCAACTGAAAAACGCGCTCGGAAAATGGCCAAACGCGTCATCGACTTGGAAACAAAGATTGCCGAAAAACACTGGGACATCGTCTCGGTGCGTGATGCGGTCAAACGCTATAACCTGCTGACCCGTGACGAATTGTTAGAACGATTCCCATCGGCTATTCACTGGTTGAAGGGCATGAAAATGGCTCCCGGCCAGAAACACGATAATCGGTCAGAAGAGGTCGTGGTCTGGCAACCAGATTTCTTAGCTGGGCTGGAAGAACTGTTGGAATCTGAGCCCACGAAATCTTGGCGCATCTGGTTGAAGCTGCATCTCCTTTCGTCGCATGCCCCATACTTATCGGATGAGTTCGTGCAGGCGCACTTTGAATTCAATAAAGTGCTCACCGGTACCGAAGAATTACTGCCACGCTGGAAACGGGCCGTGGCACTGGTGAACTCAAGCCTGGGTGAAGACGTCGGTCGCCTGTATGTTGCCAAGCACTATACCGAATCCCACCGCGAGCATATGGACGACCTGGTCGATGCGCTCCAACAGGCCTATCGCCAATCCATTTCTGAACTGCCCTGGATGAGTCAAGAAACCCGAGAGAAGGCGCTCGAAAAGCTTTCGAAATTCAAACCCATGGTGGGCTACCCCGTCAAATGGCATGACTACTCAGACATCAAGGTCAACGCCACCGATCTGATCGGTACCCTCAACCGGATCGCCGAGCATAATCTGGAAGATCAGTTGTCCAAGATTGAAAAGGGACCGGACCCAGAAGAGTGGCACATGAGCCCGCAAACGGTCAATGCCTACTACTCACCGCTGGAAAACGCGATCGTGTTCCCAGCAGCCATCTTGCAGCCACCCTTCTTCTCTCCGGAGGCCACCCCGGCACAAAACTTCGGTGGGATCGGTGCTGTCATTGGTCACGAAATCGGCCACGGCTTTGACGACCAAGGCTCCCAATACGACGGCGACGGAGCACTAAATAACTGGTGGACCGATGAGGACCGTGCAGCCTTTACCGAGCGCACGCAATCGCTGATCGATCAGTACAAGGTGCTCGCCCCGGCAGAAGCACCGGATCACAACGTCAACGGTGAACTCACCCTCGGTGAGAACATCGGTGACCTGGGTGGTTTGGGCATCAGTTACAAAGCCTTGTACCTGCACCTGGAGCAAAACCCAGAGGCAGTGAAGGAGCAAGGGCTTGACCCCAACGATCCAGAAGAGCGAAAAGTCATCGATCGGCAATTCTTTGAGTCCTGGGCTGCTGTCTGGCGCCAGCTGATTCGCCCAGAAGCTGCCATCACCCGTGTGTCGACTGACCCGCACTCACCCAACGAATTCCGTGCCAACCAAGTAGTGAAAAACTTGGATGCCTTCCATGAGGCCTATGACACGAAACCGGGCGATCCCATGTGGCTTGATCCGAAAGAACGAGTCACCATTTGGTAATCGCGCACGAACCACACGAGGGCATTATCGCTCCGGGTATGTCATAAAGCCTCCCTTGGTAGAACCGCCCGTCGTATTCCAGCACGTCACGGAACCACCGTATCGAAGCTGCAACCTCGACAGACTGCCGAGGGGCGTTACTGTGGATAACTACGCGAGAGGGATTAGAGCTCGGCGTGTTGAGCCAGACTGAATTCTTCGCGCCACAATGACGAAGCATCGTTTAGTGCCATCTCGGCCAGCATCTTGCCGTAGGATGGCGCGAATTTGA
>JAJUIX010000150.1 GCA_029267455.1 Enteractinococcus sp.
ATGTGGGCGATCCGGCGTGCAATACCGAGGCCTTGGACAGGAGCCGGTCCCCCATAGTAATCGCCACCTTTGAAATTGGGGTCTAGCCGAATGGCTTCAACCTGAGCTTGTGCAAAAGCGATCTGTTCTGCCGTGGATTGTCCGCCACAGGCAATAACACCCACGCCAGCCACACGATCAGGATACATGGCAGCCCACTCCAGGGCCCGGCCGCCGCCCATCGATCCTCCGATCACGGCGTGGAAGCGCTCAATGCCGAGCAGGTCGGCCAGTTTAGCTTCAGCATTCACGGAGTCACGCAGGGTGACAAATGGAAAATCTGATCCGTAGGGCTGATGGTTTTCATCGAGGGATGACGGGCCGGTGGAGCCGTAGCATCCTCCCACCATATTGGTTGCGATGACGAACCATTTATTTGTATCGATGGGCTTGCCGGGCCCGACAATGTTTTCCCACCAACCGGCCTCGGGCGCCAGTTGTGACGAAGCTACATGGCTGTCACCGGTGAGGGCATGCTGAATGAGTATCGCGTTAGTTTTACTGTCGTTGAGTGTGCCCCATGTTTCATAGGCAAGCTCAACGTTGGGGAGGTATCCGCCGGTTTCGAAGTGTAGTTCGCCAATCGATACCGTATTGAGTGCAGACTGGGCTACGTATGTCGCCGGGTCCGTCACTGATTCAAGATCCAATGACATGACCTTCACTCCTTGTTATACCTGTGCAGCGGCTTCGAAGCCCGCCTGCAGATCGTCCAGAATATCTGTAATGTCTTCCAGCCCTACCGAGAGTCGCACGAGACTTGGGTTCACTCCGGCGGCCAGCTGTTCTTTTTCTGAAAGCTGGGCGTGCGTGGTCGTAGCCGGGTGGACCACCAGCGACCGTACGTCGCCAAGGTTGGCTACCAGTTTGTGGAGAGTCAATGATTCCGCGAACTTCTGACCCGCTGCCACTCCCCCGACGATGTTGAATGCGACAATGCCGGAGGTACCATCAGGCAGCAATTGCTGTGCCCGCTCATACCAGGGTGAGGATTTCAGACCCGCATACTGGACGTTTTCCACTTGTGGATGAGCTTCTAGCCATTCGGCCACGCGTTGAGCGTTACTAATGTGGCGCTCCATTCGCAGCGAAAGCGTTTCCAACCCGAGATTAATCAGGAAGGCATTGAACGGTGAGGCCGCATTACCCATATCACGTAGCAGCTGGGTGCGGATGCGCATGATGTAGGACAGGTTGGCGCCTAATGGCCCATTTGGACCGAAGTCGGTACCAAAGACCAGGCCGTGATAGGACTCGTCAGGCTCATTGAACCAAGGGAACTTCTCGGGGTTAGCCGTCCAGTCGAAATTCCCGGAGTCCACGATGACACCACCAAGGCCATTCGCGTGGCCACTGAGGTACTTCGTGGTCGAGTGAATGACGACATCGGCGCCGTGTTCAAACGGACGGAAAACCGGCGGCGGGGTTAAGGTCGAATCAACAATCAGCGGGATCCCTGCTTCATGCGCAATGTTCGCTACTGCAGGGATGTCTAGCACATCAGCTTTAGGGTTGCCCAAGACTTCTGAAAACAGTGCTTTGGTGTTGGGCTTGATCGCTTGACGCCACTCATCGAGATTATGCGGATCCTCGACGAAGATCGTTTCAATGCCCAGTCGTGGCAGGGTGTGTTTAAACAAGTTCTGTGTGCCGCCGTACAGCGACGCTGAAACCGCAACAGAGTCGCCACTGCCCGCTACGTTCAGGACGCTCAGTGTGGTCGCCGACTGGCCGGAAGACAGTAAGACGGCACCAACACCACCTTCCAAAGCCGCTATTTTATTCTCAACCGCATCCGTGGTCGGGTTCGTGATGCGGGAATAAATTGGCCCCAGTTCTGCCAGTCCAAATCGTCCGGCGGCAGTGGCTGTATCAGGAAAGTCAAAGCTGGTGGTTTGATAGATGGGCAATTGTGTTGCCCCATATTCGTTATCCACGTCCATTCCCGAGTGGATTTGACGTGTCGATAGTCCCCAAGTCGACTGATCGGTGATATCGCGTTGTGCCAAGTGTAAAGACTCCTTCATATCTTCAAGGGGTCTTCTCAACGCCCGTCTGCCGCGCAGCTGATGACGTGCGCGAAGACCCGCGCTTGTCCCAATTTGTCATGAGACCTGGTCCTCACCCGGGGCACCCCACCGCGGTGGAGGGTTGCCGGTCAGTAAGCCGGGGCCTTTCTACTGACACTCGTGACCAATACCCATACTATGCCAGAAATTCTACGATATGGCGACTTGAAAGACAGGCTATCCACACCGTGAGCGGAATTTATGACGTAGCTAACATTTTCGATGGATCAACGCTGCAAAATCGAAGTGACAAGTTGTATTGTTGACGTATGGAACAACTCGGATACTTTGATGACATCACCGCCGACGATCTAAAGGCGATGGCTGCAGCCTCTGGCCCGAAGGTCACGATCTTTCTCCCGACAGCTCCACCCCAACACCAGCCACAAGATACTGCCACGCGTGTTAAATCATTAGTCAATGAAGCCCGACGTAAGCTCGTCAACGCCGGTGCACCAGAATCCGATGCCAAGGACATGTTAGCGTCCTTCGATGCGATCGCCACCGATGCCCCGTTCTTACGTCAGCAAGGCGAATCACTTGCCCTGTTTGCCGCCAAAGGTCTGAACTTGATCTATCGCCTTGGCGTTCCCGTCAGCGAATACACCCACGTTGCTGAACACTTTGTACTGCGTCCGATTTCCGAGGCACTCACAAAATCTCACGCCTTTTACATTCTGGCGGTGTCACGCAAAAAAGTACGCGTCCTTGATGCCACTAAAGATTCCGTGGTTCAGCTTGACCTGCAGGGCATCGTCCCCCAGTCGTTTGAAGATGTTGTCGATACGGATGACCGCCAGGCTCCCATGAAAAACCGTCCAGTTGGTAATGCTGGCACAATGTTTCAGGGCCACGGCGGTGCAGCTGATACCCAAGACGTCGAAATCGAACGGTTCTTACAAGAAGTCGGCTCCTCGATTGGCGATCTCCTCGGACGAGCTCGTTCCCAACCGCTGGTTTTGGCCGGTGTTGCAGAAAACGTTGCCTCTGTGAAAGCAGCCTCGTCATATCCTGTGGTTGCCGAAGATTACATCCCAGGCAACCCGGACACTCGCTCCAACCGCGAATTACAACAAGCCGGCTGGGAAGTTGTTCGCCCGCACTTCGCTGCAAACGATGACGCCGCATATGAGCGTTTCGCAGACGTCTCCGGAACGGGGCTTGGCGAGACGCAACCAGACCTCATTCGTGAAGCCGCGGTTGCTGGACGAGTTGACACCCTATTTATCAACCCTTCCCTCAACGCCTCGGATGGTACGGGTGATGTAAATACCGCCATCTTGCACACAAAGCTCAATTCCGGGGATATCGTCATCATCTCCGATGGCCGTGTTGAAAATGTAGCAGCACTGATGCGCTACTAATAACCCCTAGTCACTTCTAACCCCTCGTGAAAATTTCCGTATTTTCCGAGGGGTTAGATCTTTCTCGAACTACTGGACAGACAATGATCCCTGGTATCAAGTTAAATATTCCAGTAATATAGCGAAACTATGCCATTTGTCATCAAAGCGGGCAATGACAAGCTCAAATAGCATTCACAACGTTGCGCCGAGGCGGCATTAATGTGACATATTTCAATTCCCATAAAATTCCCGTGCGATGCTGATGGACATGCGCTTGGATCATGTTTCTTATGCTGTAGGTCCTGAAGGACTCCGTGCCACCGCGGACAAGATGGCCGAAACGCTCGGCATCGATTGGGTCAACGGTGGTGTTCATCCGCGTTTCGGGACGCGCAACGTATTTTTCCCGATGAAGAACCGCCAATACTTCGAGATTGTCGAAGTCCTAGAACACCCCGCAGCCGAAAAAGCACCCTTCGGACAGGCAGTACGCGCCCGTTCGAGCATGGGTGGCGGCTGGATGGGCTGGGTCGTCTCGGTTGAAGACATGGCCCCGTTCGAAGAACGCCTCGACCGCCGCGCTGTTCCAGGTGCTCGAACCTTCCCAGATGGTCGAACACTGGAGTGGATGCAAATTGGGATCAA
>JAJUIX010000155.1 GCA_029267455.1 Enteractinococcus sp.
GCGAGCTCTGCAAGAACTCACCCATGCTCTTTGGGCTACGCTGGGTTCGTTTCTGCTGGGCGCGGTTGCTGCCGTCCTGGTGTTTTGGGGCGAGATTCGGCCATTTGCGGGCCCGGGTTCAATCATTATCCCGATGGCGCTAATTTCTGCTCTTATCGCGGCGATCGCATTTGTTGTGAGTACCCTTTTACATCGGCGAGGCGAAACACAATTCATGCCACCGTGGCAAACAGTAATTTCGAATCTTTCCTTTATTGCCATAACCATCGCATTTGGTGGGGTCACCGGATTAAGCGTCCTACTCGCCGGGGAATTGCTGGGTTCAGGACTGCCAGGCCTGGAACTCGGACCAATTGGCGCCGGGTTGATCACAGGCGTCACCGCTGGGCTAGTCGGTCGGCTATCGTTCCACGCAGGTATTGATTTGAGCACGCGCGATCTAGCCGCCCTGTTGTTTACGTTTTTGATCGTCGGAACTGTCTTCGCCATGCTCACCGAAGCCGAACCCACGTGGTGGGAACGAAACTTTTCCCAACTTGGCATCGGCGACGGCGCGTGGGCCTTTAACGGCACCCTCGTAGTTGCCGGCCTGCTGGTAGCAACCATTGGTTCCTATATCGGACGAGATCTGCACCGGTTACTCAAGGATCCTGCAGTGCCGCAGATCGCTCTGGTCGTTGCGGTGTGGATAATCGCCGGATTGGCCCTGGCAGCGGTCGGCTGGTTTCCGCTGGATCAGCGTCCCGTAGCCCACGCTATCGCTGCGTTCGCTGCACTCGGCTTACTCATGGGCGCCGCCGGCTATACCCAGTTTGTGCTGCCTAACACTCCTTTTGTCCTTAAAGTAGTAACCGGTATCTTGGTGGGCTTGATTGCGCTCTCAGTACTACTAACTTTTGCGGTGCCAGTCTTATCGGTGACGGCAATGGAAAGTGTAGTGGTTGGGCTGTCGTTGTTATGGTTGACCACATTTGTACGCGTGCTCAGTATTGTGACGCCAAATCGTTCCGTCACATCAGAACGTCGGCATCTGTTGCAACTTCACAGCGTACGGTGAACTACTTCAGCTCTCGTTTGAGTAATTTGCCCGACTGGTTTCGTGGGAGTTCATCGACGAACTCGATATGACCGGGAACTTTATGCCGGGCCAAATACTGCCGAGTCATGTCCCGAATGTCGTCGGCGGTAACCCCGTCGTGGCCGTCTTTGAGCACAATAACGGCGGTGACTTGTTCTATCCATTTTTCGTGTGGACGTCCGACGACAGCTACCTCGGCCACAGCCTCATGGCGGTAGATCGCGTCCTCAACTTCGCGCGAGGCAACCAATATGCCGCCTGTGTTGATCACATCTTTTATCCGATCAACTACTTCGATATACCCTTCGTCGTCAATCACGACGAGGTCTCCGGAACGGAACCATCCATCCATAAAGGCCTCTTGCGTTTGTTCCGGTTTATTCCAATATCCGGAGAACAGCTGTGGCGACCGGTACTGCACTTCTCCGGGGACTCCGGGGTCAACGGTATCGCCAGTTTGCGGATCCACAACGCGCAGTTGGACCGTTGATATTGCGCGCCCTGCGGAGGCAGGACGAGCATCGTGTTCTTCGGGCCGCAGGACGGTACACAGGGGTGCCATTTCACTTTGTCCAAAGCAGTTATAAAACCCAATACTCGGATATTTCTCCCGTAGGCGCTGTAAGACGGTCACCGGCATGATGGATGCCCCATATTGGGCCTTGGTCAGGCTGGAGAGGTCACGGGTAGCAAGGTCGGGGTGTTGCGATAAGGGAACCCATACGGTGGGTGCCAGGAACAATGAACCGATCTGTTCTGCTTCGATGAGTTCCAAAATTTCGGCGATATCCGGGATACGGATGAGCCGCAGCGTAGCTCCCAGCATCAAATATGGTGCGGAAAAGACGTGCATGGCTGCCGAATGGTACAAGGGCATGGCGATGAGCGGGTTGTCGTCTCGGGTGAAGTCCAACGCGTGGATGGTCCCGTTATAGTGCGCCAGCAGTGCCCGATGGGTCAGCATAGCACCCTTGGGTGCTGAAGTTGTGCCCGAGGTGTATAGCAGTTGGGCCAGGTCAGATTCCTCTGCGGTATCCCAGTCAGATGCCGCCATCAGATCGTCGACCGCCTGCTTGGATTCCATCGTAGTTTGGATGTGGTCAAGGATGGCCGACATCTGGAGCACGTGGCGCAATTGCGAAGATTCAGCAATGCTTTGGACCGTTTCTAGGTATTCATCATCGACGACAAGAACCGTCGCTTCGCTGTCGGATACGAGATATTCAAGTTCTGGGCCGGTCAGGGCGAAGTTGATGGGCACGTGGACGAGACCGGCACGTGAGGCCGCAAAGAATAGGATGAGAAAGGTATCGGAGTTCTTTCCCATCACCGCTATGCGGTCTCCTGGTTGAAGACCGAGCTCCCGAAGCCGCCCAGCTGCGACCGAAATGGCCCGGTTGAGTTCTGTGTAAGTCCATTTTCGGTCTAAGTATTTCAGGGCCACTCGGTCACGTTGAGTAGCAGCCACTCGCGCGAATTGGAGCGACACTGAGTTCCGTTGGCTGACGCGGAGTTGTTCGTCGATCGTGGATGAAGGTGTCGTAGTCATGATGATTACTCCGTATAGCTGATGAGAAAGTTATCGTTTGAAAGCGACAAAAATGCTAGGGCGCACTCGTGACGTGGCCGGTTGCGGCCGTTTACGAGTGCGCCCTGGCAGCCCATCGGATAATGATGAGTTAGTAATCGAGGCGTTCGATGATAGTGACATTCGCCTGCCCGCCACCTTCGCACATGGTTTGCAATCCATAGCGTCCGCCACTGTCCTCCAGGGTGTGGAGCAAGGTGGTCATCAGACGTGCACCAGTGGCCCCAATTGGATGACCCAGTGCGATGGCTCCGCCGTGGATATTGACTTTTGCCATGTCTGGGCGCAGTTCCTTTTCCCAAGCTAGAACGACCGAGGCAAAGGCTTCATTGATTTCGATAGCATCGAAGTCCTCGATCTTCATGCCGGTACGCTCCAGTGCGTGTCGGGTCGCGCGAATCGGAGCAGACAGCATCATGACTGGATCGTCAGCCCGTGCCGAGATGTGGTGAATGCGCGCTCGCGGGACCAGACCATATTCTTCGACGGCGCGTGCTGAGGCGATCGTGAGCATGGCTGCAGCATCGCTGATTTGCGAGGCTGTGGCAGCAGTGTGGATGCCATTTGGACGAAGCGTTGGCAGCTCCCGCATTTTTGCCCGGTTTGGTGTCCGAGGCCCCTCGTCATCACGCAACCCACCCAGGGGCATGATTTCTTCGGCAAAGAAGCCGGCCTCTTGAGCCGCAATAGCCCGCCGGTGTGATTCGGCCGCAAAAGCTTCGGCTTGTTCGCGAGTAATACCCCACCGGTTCGCCATCATTTCTGCGCCATGAAATTGCGAGATGGTTCGATCACCGTAACGATCCGCCCAAGCTTTCGACCCGGCAAACGGATTCGAATAGCCCTGGTCCTTCATGATGGTATTTGCGGTGCCCAATGGGATGGTCGACATGTTCTGAACCCCACCGGCAACAACCAAATCTGAGGTGCCGGATAAGACTGCCTGCGCGGCATAGTGGATTGCCTGTTGACCCGATCCACACTGCCGATCAATAGTCGTTCCCGGAACGGCTTCCGATCCTCCGGCTGCTAGCCACGCGGTCCGGGCGATGTCAAAAGCTTGCGGACCAATTTGGTCAATACACCCCAAAATGATTTCATCGTACTCTGCGGTGTCGATACCGATCCGGTCAAGCATGGCGGATAGTGGCACAGCAGCAAGATCTGCGGAGTGTATTTCCGCTAATGCGCCATTACGACGCCCAACGGGTGTGCGAAGCGCATCAATTATATATGCTTCTGACATCGGTTTCCTCCTCAAGGACCAGTCTTCAGGTGTGGGGTGCTGAGCTCTA
>JAJUIX010000209.1 GCA_029267455.1 Enteractinococcus sp.
CCCACCGACGTACCGCAGTTGCATGCAGACAGGAAAAACCGTGACTGACAAAGAATTGCCCAACCCCATAACTTACGCCACGGCTGGTGTGGATGTTGAAGCCGGTGACGATGCCGTGGAACTGATGAAATCCGCGGTCACTGCGACCCACAGCACCCGGGTGTTGGGCGGCTTCGGAGGTTTCGCGGGGATGTGGGATGCGACCGCGCTGACGAGCTACCGCCGTCCCGTCCTAACCACTTCGACCGACGGGGTCGGTACCAAAGTCGCGATTGCCCAGGCTATGGACGTCCACGATACGATCGGTCAGGACCTGGTGGGCATGGTCGTCGATGACATCGTCGTCGTCGGTGCCAAACCGTTGTTCATGACGGACTACATTGCTACGGGTAAGGTCGTGCCCGAGCGCATCGCCGACATTGTGCGCGGCATTGCCACCGGGTGCAAACTTGCCGATACCGCGCTGATCGGCGGAGAGACCGCAGAGCACCCCGGTCTGTTAGCACCGGATGAATATGACGTAGCCGGTGCCGTCACAGGCGTGGTAGAGGGTGATCGGGTCTTAGGGCCCGAGCGGGTTCGCGAAGGCGACGTCGTCATTGCCATGGAGTCTTCGGGTGTGCACTCGAATGGGTACTCGCTGCTGCGTTCGATTGTGGCCTCGCGCAAGTGGACGTGGGATCAGCACATTGACGAATTTGGTCGCAGCCTGGGCGAAGAACTGCTAGAGCCGACCCGGATTTACACAAAAGTCTGTCTCGAGCTGACCGAGGAGCTCAATGCCGACGGTGGGTTTGCCCTGCGCGGGTTCTCACATGTGACCGGTGGTGGCCTGGCGGCAAACCTTGCCCGTGTGCTCCCCCGTGGCACCATGGCCACCATCGACCGTTCCACTTGGTCCTTGCCCGCCGTGTGCTCGGTTATGGCCGATGCCGGAAATGTTCCTCAAGCTGACCTGGAGCGCACGCTGAACCTAGGCGTGGGGATGATCGCGGTTGTGGAACCGGATGCGGCACCTGCTGCGTTGACTTGGTTGAACGATTACGGTATGAAGTCCTGGCAAATCGGTGAAGTCACCGCGCTGACCGATACTGCCGCTGAGGCGGGAGACGATTTTATCCAGGGCGCTAAAGGGGTGGACGGCGGAGGCGTGCTGATGCACGGTTCCTACGCGAAATAATTCCCTCGCGCGGCAGCGACATCTGCGGCTGAACTGCCTCGGCTACCCTTCTGCCGACACCAAGTTCTACCGACACCAAGGGATTGAGTAAGCTGAGCTCCATCACAGGCTGCCAGCACGTGGAGTCAAGGAGTCCCGATGTCCTCGCTAATTCAAGTCACCGTTCAGGATGCGGTCGCGACCGTAACACTGCACAATCCCGACAAGATGGGCGCCCTGTCGCTTGAGGCGATGCGCCAGTTAACCGACGCTTTCACCGCCATTGGTGACCGTGACGATGTCCACGCCGTCATACTATCCTCTGAGGGTAAAGTATTTTCCGCCGGGCATGACCTCACTGAGCTTCGCGGCGCAGCCGAAGCACAACAACGTGAGATTTTTGAAACGTGCAGCGAGCTCATGTTAACCATCCAAAATCTGCCCCAACCGGTCATTGCAAAAGTGCATGGGTTAGCCACCGCAGCCGGGTGTCAGTTGGTGGCCACGTGTGACCTTGCCGTCGCGGCTGAATCAGCTCGTTTCGCCACTCCTGGTGTCCGCATCGGTTTGTTCTGTTCCACCCCGATGGTTGCTCTCAGCCGGGCGGTCCCGCAAAAAGTAGCCATGCGCATGCTGCTAACTGGCGACCCCATCACAGCCGACGAGGCAGTGCAATACGGGCTTGTCTCCGATGTGGTGGCGGATGAGGAACTTGATGACGCGGTTTCAACTCTGGCTCATCGAGTTGCCCAAGCCTCAGCCACGACCGTGAGCATCGGAAAGCGCGCCTTTTACGAACAACTCAATGTATCCACGCCCGAGGCGTACGCAAAGATGTCCCAGGTCATGACGCACAACGCGGTGCTGCCCGACGCGCAAGAAGGTATCGGCGCGTTTTTGGAAAAGCGCGAACCCGTCTGGCAGCATCACGCCTCTAGACGTTAGTCCGCCATGTCCCGCAGTTCAGTTTTACGGATCTTGCCGGTCGAGGAACGTGGCAGCTCATCGAGGAGGTGGAACGCATCGGGAACTTTGAAGCCCGCAAGCGAGGCGCGACAGTGCTCCCGAAGTTCCTCCTCAGAAACTTTCTTATTGACCACCACATAAGCCACGGGACGTTCACCCCACCGATCATCAGCCACGCCAATGACTGCCGCATCAGACACGGCCGGATGGCTATGCAAGACACCTTCAATTTCAATCGAAGAGATGTTTTCTCCACCGGAAATGATGATGTCCTTGAGCCGGTCCATCAATTGAATGTAACCGTCTTCGTGCTGAACCCCGATGTCTCCGGTATGAAACCAGCCATCAGCAAATGCTTCTTCCGTGGTTTTCGGGCTCTTGTAATATCCAGCCATAACGCCATTGCCGCGAATCACCACTTCACCTTGTGAGGTTCCGTCAGCGGGCAATGGGTTACCCGCTGGATCAACGACGGCAACCTCGGAATTCTGCAACATAGGAACACCCTGTCGGGCTAACAGGCGTGCTCGATCTGTCACCGGAAGCTCCGACCAGTGATCCTGCGGTTCGTTAATCGTGGCAGGACCGTATGTCTCTGTGAGCCCGTAGACGTGAATCGGAGTAATGCCGAGATTTTCGAGGCCCTCAATGACCGACGGCGGGGGCGCCGATGCGGCAGTGACCAATCGGACCGACCGATCGAGTTTCCGAGCTCGGTCGGCGTCGATAATCGAGGCTGCCACGATTGGAGCTCCACACAGGTGGGTGATGTGTTCCGTATCGAAGGCATCCCAAATGGCATCTTGTCGCACGGCACGTAGACACACATGAGTCGATGCGGTCGCGGTAGCACCCCACGTCATCGTCCACCCATTGCAGTGGAACATGGGCAGCGTCCACAGGTATTTGGAGTCGCCGTTGAG
>JAJUIX010000050.1 GCA_029267455.1 Enteractinococcus sp.
AACTCGTCGACTATCGTAAATTCCGCTTGATACACCGGTTGAATCACCAGTTGAGCAATACGTTCACCACGTTGCAGGTGTATCGTTTCCGCCGGATCGAGGTTGATCAGAGGAACTTTAATTTCGCCTCGATAGCCCGCATCTATTGTACCCGGAGCGTTGACTATACTCAGACCGGCGCGGACGGCCAATCCAGAACGCGGATGGATGAATCCTGCATAACCATTGGGAATGGCGAGGGCGATGCCTGTGGGCACCAGTTCTCGCTGCCCGGGCGCCAAGCTTACGTCAACTGTGGTAGATAGGTCGGCTCCTGCGTCGCCGGGTAATGCGTATCGCGGTGGTTCGATACCCTCGTCCAGCAGTTTCAGCTCGATGCGGAGCTGCTTCGGCGAGCCATCGGGTTCTAAGGACATTATTACTCTCTTCTGACAGCAGGGCATTCCTAACGGCTCATATTCTAGCTGCCGGCTTTGCCCCCTGCCCAAAATAGCTGGGGAAACCGCTGAGCCTGTAAGCTGGAATGTATGACAGAAAATGTTGATAAGCCAGTTGGACCGGGAGGCTCCCCTATCGTCTACCAAGAGACGTTGCGACCTACATGGCCGATGTGGCTCATGGTGCCACTCGGCGCTGCGCTCGGCTGGCTTACCCTTGCTCCACTCAGTACCGGCTGGGGAATCGCTTCGGGAATCGTGGTGGCAGCTGTTGTTGTTTTCGTCCTGCTCGCATCGCAAAGCGATATTACGGTCACAACAACTCATTTACAGGTCGGACGCGCGACCATCGAACGAAAGTATGTCGGCACAGTCACTGGATTTCGCGGCGACGACGCATTCGAACAGCGCGGGCCGAAACTGCACGGTCTGGCATATTTACATCTACGTAGCTGGATTAAACCAGTGGCGCGCATTCAGATCGAAGATGAACGAGACCGGACACCCTACTGGTTGACTTCAACGGCGCAACCAGAGAAGCTTGTCGACGCGCTGGGTGGGACAATGTACGTGCCTGACCAGTCTTCTGAAGCGGACGACGAGGACATTCCGCAGTGGCTTATCGACGCAGAGCGCGCCCAATTGGAAGCCGAGCAAGCAGAAGAGCGCCGCGAACAGCAGCAGTAATCTTACGATGTGCTCTTTGGGTTAAAACAGACAAAGGGGCAACCACGATGACACGGTGCAGCCCCTTTGTAGATATTAAATTTTCAGATGCATATTGGTGGCCGCACAGGCAATAATTGATATTAGCCTTCGCAGTCGGTGCAGTAGAGCATACCGTCTTCTTCCAACGCGACCTGTGAGCGGTGGCGCACCAGGAAGCAAGAAGCGCAGGTAAACTCGTCTGATTGCGCAGGCAAGACAGTAACTTGCAGTTCCTCATCAGACAGGTCTGCACCAGGCAGTTCAAATCCTTCAGCTGCCTCGGCTTCATCCTCGTCTACAACAGCAGACTGAGTATCAGTTCTGCGTGCCTGTAGTTCCTCGATGGAGTCCTCGCGAAGTTCTTCATCGTTCTTGCGGGGAGCGTCGTAATCCGTAGCCATGAATCTCGCATTCGGTTAGGTTTTCACATCATGTTTTGATGCTTTCGTGCAGATGCTGCTCTACGTTGTACCACGAAGGTGAGCACCTGTGAGCCAGATTCACGCTGGGCGGATTCTGGCTCATGTTTTCGAGGTGATCTAACCTTATTGCAGGCGACTTTGCAAATCGAGATCCTGCCAGATCTTGTATGTGGCCAAAATGACCGTCAGAATAGACGCCACACCGAGGTAATTCCCCGAATTCTCGCGGCTGGCATGGCAGAGTTCACAAAGAAGCAGTATATATTCGGAGGCCTTGCATGGGTTCATCATTTAATAAGCACGATCCCGCTCGTCGGCTTCGTTTGGTCGGAGTCGCTGACAGCGCTGACGAGCTCGTCTTATCGAATGGCGACGGTGAAGAGTTCTACTTACCGATCACCGATGCGTTACGCAATGCCGCTACACGGCCGATCGGCCGACCTTCGGCAGCAGCCGCAGACGAAGCCGCTAAGGAACTATCCCCGCGAGAAATTCAGGCGAGGTTACGTGCCGGAGCAACCGTGGCGGAGCTCGCCGAGCAACACGACCTGGACCCCGCCAGTTTAGAAGTTTACGCGACACCGATCGTTGCAGAACGAGACTGGATTGCACGCCAGGCCCAAGAGTTGGAAGTAGCGGCTCCACAGCTTGGAAATCAGGCATACGAGGCGGTTTTCGGTGACGAACCTGCGCTATTGGGCGAAATGGTAAGCCATCGGCTTGAGGCTTTAGGTCTTGATCCTGAAACGGTCGAGTGGGACGCCTGGCGCGATGAGGAGTCTACGCTCTGGACTATCTCAGCGAATTTCTCCGTTGAAGGGCTCGGGGATTCCTCGATCGGTGATCCTCCCCCAGCTTTATGGAGCTATAAGCTCCAATCCAAACATCTAGAAAACTCAAACCGTTGGGCGCAAGTCCTCAGCGAGTTCGGTCCCGCAGATTCTCCGGTCGCTTCCACCTCACCACGAAATTTTCTCACGAGCGTGACCCATCGCCCTTTTGATGCTGACTCTGACGCTCAGCAGTCTTCACGGATTCCTTATCAGCCCAATGAGTCCCACGAAGAACTCCTCGATGTGCTGCATGCTCGTCGAGGACAGCGGCTAGGGGTTGATGAAGAATCAGACGATGAGTTGGCCGCAATGATTACTCGGGAAGAAGAGCCCGTGGTGCCCCAGCGTCCAAAACTCCTTGTTCCTGATGAGCATGACGAGGCAGCTCCCGAAGAATTAGACCATGAAATCTCTACGGTCACCACCGAGGTTGAAGTGGCTTGGTCTGATGATGAAGCAGAAGATCCAGCTGAGTGGGATGGCCGTGAAGTAGTCGCAGGAGAGTTTGAGCCGCCGCATACTGATGACCAGGCCACAGAATCGCCTGCGGCAGAAGAACCAAGTGATCAGGCCGAGGCTGTTGTTGACGACACTGCGAATCCAGCCACCGAGGACACGAAAAAGACTGAGCAATCGAGCCGGTCAAGAAAACGTCCAACGGTACCGAGCTGGGACGAAATCATTTTTGGGACCCGCAAAGACAACTAAATTCCCGAGCAAGCAAGCTCACGGCGTCTGAATCATCAGCCAGGGAACCCGTACCTCTGCAGATGTCGGTGCGCCATGGTGCCCGACCATGGAAAAACTTTGTGGTGCAGCTCTTCGGCTGTCATAGAGCGCGATCGGGGCAAAGCTCGTCACAATAAGGTCACCGATCCGTGGCCGGACCCTGGCATTGACAGAACCGAACCACCCTGCATCAATAGCCTGTTGCCTCGTGACGACCCAGGCTTGATTACCGAACCGCCGCTGCCAGGCCGAGATGGTCTCTTGCCGCTCCTGCTCTGTCGCGGTGGGTTTGAACTGTAATTGCACCATGCGCGGTTCACCGGCAGTGTGAGCAATATGCGTTACCAATTCTTCATCATGAGCAAAATCAATGCGATCTTCCTCTTGGACCTCGACCATGCCGTGATCGCCGGTGACGGCAGCCAGCGTGTCGGCGGGAAGTTTTCGAACGAGTCGTCTGGCATGAGAATCGAGTTCTTCTAACACTTCCAGCCACTGATCTGAGCCGGGACCATATTGATGTCCTGCTTTGTCGAGCTCGTTGGCGTAAAGGTAGATCAAAGCACCTGGCCGCTGTGCTTCGCGTGCTGCTCGGTTAAATCGTTCAGCGAGATCATCCTGGCCGAGAAAGCGAGGCCCATGTAATGAAGCCCGAGTCAGGGCCGAATCTTCAAAGGCTGACAACGAGACCGTAATAGGTTCGATCTGATGTTCACCGGTAAGCCGTTGCTTATTGAGCTGTTCAAACAGCGTTCCAGCCGGTTGCCATGCTTCGGGGTCGGTTCGTTCATCCCAACCTCCGAGTTGATTCACGACCGTGTCACGGTCAGGATCATAGACGTCATAACCGACGAGCCCGTGTTCACCCGGTGGCAGCCCCGTTCCCAAAGACGACAGTGCGGCAGCAGTTGTCGAGGGATAAATCGTCGATAACTCGGTTTGTGCCTCGGTTTGCCTTTTGAGCACGCCGCGAAGAAATGGTGCGTGTGCCGAGTACTGTTGCAGTTGTTCAAGCCCCAAACCATCGATGAGTACCAGAATGGCTGAACGCGCTTCGGGCAGTTGCAACGTGTTGGGCATGGCGGCTCCCAGGCTGGCAGCCAACGAAGGCACCACATGGGTGAGGTTTCGTTGCGGGTTGTAACCGGCAGGAAGCTTCATGGTCATGAGGCGTTGTGTAGAATCGCGTCCCGCAACGTGCGGCTAAAGGCCAAGGCCTTGTTGACTGCCTGTTGGCCATCAGCCTTGCCTGCAATGCGCAGGACGAGGTCTTCGGCGATGCGAGTGCCCATATATCCATGATCGGCGTCGCAATCGGGGTCTTCGCAAATGTTGGGAACGAACTCTAATCGTGCTCCCCCAGCCCAACTCAGTACCAGGGTCACCTCTGAGGGCGGTTGGCCGGGCTGATACTCCTGGGGATTGTCATACCCGGTGGTGACCACGCACGACCCAATCCTGGATAGCGGGATAATTTCCGTAGCGACGGATGCCCGCGGGGTGCCTTGGTCGAGCTCGTCTTCGAGGTCATTGAGATGCAGCGCCGCGAGCACGTTGCCTTCCGCGAGGACTAAAACGGTGATGTGACGATGTAGATCGTCATAACCAAAGTGCGTTTCAACGTGCACATAGTGGCTGAGAATCTCCCGCTCCCCGAGCTGTTGGCTCATCACATTGGCCACCAGCTGCGGGTAGAAGCCTGCGCGTTGAATATCGTGTGCCAAGTCAGTTGGCAGTACGGGGTAAGGCATCGTAATGTATTTTCGTCCTTATATGGTCAGTGCGTTAACAACGCACGGCGTGCTGAGTCGGTACGAACAGCAGCGTTAGCAATATATACTTCTGCTTTCAACACGGTCGTCGCTCCCGGTGCAGCAAGCAACGGGTTGAACCGTAGTCGGGCGACTTGCGGTAGATCATCTTTGAGTTGTGACACTCTGGCCAGCAGATCCTTCACACCATCAACGTCTACCGCTGGTATGTCACCGTAACCAAAGAGTTTAGCTGATGCGCGTGGAGTGCGAATGAGACGGTCGAGATCTTGATCCGATAGTGGCGGCACGACATGTACCCAGTCGTTCAATAATTCAACGGCATCACCCGAAATACCGAATGAAATAACTGGACCCACCAAGGGATCTTCCACAGCTGCGACAATACACCCCTGGCCTGTGGGGGCCATGGCCTGGACTTCAATCGAGGGCGAACCATATGGAGCCAGAACTTCACGCATTGATTCAATATTGGCTCGAAGACTTTCAGGGGTCTCAATGTTGAGACGGACGCCACCAAGATCCAGGCGATGACGCAGAACAGTGTTGTCAGCCTTGAGTGCTACAGGATATCCGAATTCCTCGGCATACTCGAGAGCTTCGTCGATGGTCTGAAAGCGCCGCGACGGCAGTACTTCGATACCGTAACAACCTAATAATTCATCGGTTTGGTCACGAGTGAGTTTGACCAGTTCGGTGCCAGAAGCATTTTCTGTCCACCGCTCCACCAGCTCTTCAGCCCTATACCGATCGATATCGTCGTATTCAAGCGGAATGCCCTGCTCTGCATCTCGCCAGCTACGGTATTGGACCAGTTCGGACAGCACCGCAACGGCTTGCTCGGCCGATGCGAAAATCGGTAGACCCATTTGTTGCGGTTCAACGGTTGCTTGATCTCCGTTGCTTTCCGTCTCCCGTAGCTGGTCTCCCCCGACAACCGCGGTGTGAGTAAAACTGGATTCTAAAACGGCGGTGAAGGAAGCCACCACGGTGACCGTACTATCAACGGCCACCTGGCGTATGGCCTGTGCAAGACGAGTCGCGTCACCCTCGGCCTGCTGCATCCCGGGCTGGACCAATACAATAATGGCATCAGTTTGACCAGCGTCTATTGCAGTCTGAATCGCATGGGTGACTGTCTCAATGGCTTCATCCACAGAGTGCTCGGCATCCAACATGGCAATATCTTGTACTTCGACCACTTCAAGGCCAGCGGTGCGGGCGTTTTCGACCGTCAGTCGGTTCAATGCCGGGGCGTTCCCCACGACGGTCAGGCGGGGGCCTGCAGGCACGGGCTGACAGGCAAGAACCTGCAAGATATCCAACAACTCGGTATAGCTGTCTGTCTCAATGGCTCCAGCCTGGCGCAACATAGAAGGTACTGTCCCGTGTGGAGCTTCGGTAGTTCGAGTTGAATGACCCGGTGGAATGCGCCGCCCCATACCGTGGGACCGAGACACCACCACGGGCTTCTTTCGAGCCAGCCGGCGCACAATACGTGAGAATTTGCGTGGGTTGCCGAATGATTCCAGATATAGTCCCACCGCACTGGTATTGGCGTCGTCTTCCAAATACTGCATCGCATCATTACCGGAGACATCCGCACGGTTGCCCGCATTGATCAGCGAAGAGATCCCGATCCCCCGCTGCTGGGCTGCCGTAAACAACATTGCACCGATGGGTGCCGATTGCGAGAACAGACCAATCGACCCGCGCTGGGGCAACGTGGGTGAAACCGACGCGTTGAGGCTGATAGCGGGGTCGGTATTCATGATGCCAGCCGAAGCCGGACCGATGACTCGCATCCCGTGGCTGCGCGCGGTACGCACCAGACGTCGCTGATCAGCAAGCCCTTCTTCGCCGTCAAACCCGTCGGTCACAATGAGTAGGCCTTTGACCCCGTGGTTCGCACAATCGTCTACCACTGTGGGGAGCTGATCATAGGGCACCGCAATCACGGCCAAATCGATGTCTTGGGGCACCTCGGCTAATGATGCCCGTGAAATCATCCCGGCGATTTCCAGGGCCTCTTTATTGATGCCGTATACGGGACCGGTATAGCCCCCTTCGATAATGTTCTCTATCAGGGCGTGCCCGATAGAGCCCCACTGCCGGGAGGCGCCGATGACTGCGATAGATTCCGGCCGCAGGAGTTCCGCCACGGACTGCGCTTCGGCACGATGCTCGCGCGATTCCATTACGGCGCGCACGCGTGCGGTGGGGTCAATCGGGAATTCCACGACGACAACGCCGTCTTCAAACGAGCGCGTTGTTTCAAAACCGGCTGCTTGGAACACTTTGAGCATTCTGCGGTTTTCCGGTAGTACCTCGGCTGTGAAGGTGCGGATACCATTTTCGCGGGCCGCTGCCGCGAGATGTTCCATGAGGATAGACCCCAGACCACGACCATGGTGAACGTCGGCGATGTTGAAGGCTACCTCGGCTTCGGTCGAATCATTGAGCCGATCGTAACGGCCGATCCCCATCAGCTCGTCGCCCAAAAGAATCACAAAGGCGACGCGGTCCACGTAATCTACTACGGTGAAACGCTCGAGCTCTTTGGCTGACAGCTGGGACTTATACGTAAAGTACCGAAAGTAGATAGAATCCGAAGACTGCCCCTCATGCAATTTTTGTAATGCCTCGGCGTCGTCTGGAGAGACCGGACGAAGTCGTGCCGTTGCACCGTCGCGCAGCAGCACATCGGCTTCCCAGTGAGCCGGATAGGGGCGTTTGGTTTTCTGTTCAGCCATATAATTATCGTAAGCCACAAACAGGCTGTGGTAACCACGTGACAGGAAAGGTCAGATGTCAAAACGTTCAAAATCTCGGTCTTCGCAGAATGCAAGTACGGCCGTCGTACCCCTCGAAGATCAGAACATTATCGACATTGATGTTGCATCCGAAATGGAGCACTCCTTTTTGGAGTACGCCTACTCGGTGATCTATTCCCGTGCGCTACCAGATGCCCGCGATGGACTGAAACCGGTGCAGCGCCGCATCCTGTACATGATGGACCAAATGGGCCTGACCCCGGATAAAGGGCATGTGAAGTCCGCTCGGGTGGTCGGTGAAGTCATGGGGAAACTCCACCCACACGGGGATTCTGCCATTTACGATGCGATGGTACGGCTCGCACAGGACTTTAACCTCCGTCTGCCACTGGTAGATGGTCACGGCAACTTTGGTTCCGTCGATGACGGGCCTGCTGCCGCCCGGTATACAGAAGCTCGTATGACGCCTGCAGCGGTAGCTATGACCGCTAACCTCAATGAAGA
>JAJUIX010000141.1 GCA_029267455.1 Enteractinococcus sp.
CGCGTGGAGTCGAACCGCGGGAGTCACGTTGATGAGGTTGTTCTTGGCAGCCTGAAAGTAATAGAACAGGTGGTTGAGTCCCACCGTTGACTTACCATGAAGTTCAGCTTCCGTGGTGGAGTCTGCAAGAACCTCTGAAATAGCTTGCAGGAAACCAGCGCGCTGCGTGGCTCGATAGACAAGATCCCAGATCTCTTGGGAAGTGACAGTTTTCATAGTGCCTCCAGCCGCCGTCGCCTGCACTTAGTCTAACCTGGGAGCTGGCTTGGGGCATCAGGTATTTGGAGGCAGGGTGCCATAGCTATTCTGATAAATCTTCCCTGACTTCGGGTGCGTAAATTTGATGGCAGACCAGACATCATTGATACTGACGGTCGTGCTCTCGACTAGTCCATGGCTATAGCCAATACCAATGATGATCGGAAGAGACAGATCGCTGCCGAGCTGATGGGCTTTGGGCCATGACACCCAGAGCATGCCATCAGCAGCCAAATGATCTCTCATAACGGGGAATTGCTGTTCCATGGCCTCTTGGGTTTCAACGAACAGGTGTATGTAGTCAAACTCTCCTTGTAAACGTTCCGCAATGACCAATGTCGGCAGATTCATGGACGCCAGAATGCCCGGGCTGGCGTGGGCAAAATAGCTCCGAAGCCCCGCTCTAATGCCCATTTTCTCGGCTACTGTTCGCGTCATCGTGCGTGCTACTCTACTCATCTGAAGCATAAGTACAACGCCTTAGCTGAATTCCCACATTCCCGGGTGTTGAACCTGATTGCAGCTTGCAGTCATTTCCGTTGCGTCAAGGCGCGAAGGGTTACAGCCACCCCGGCTACACACCAGATCAGTAGTACTATGGCTTCTCGCCAACCCGCCTCATAGATCTGCGAGGCCAATCCTGCGCGTAATAGATCGGCACCGGCTTGGATTGGTAGAAATTCGTGCAGTGTTTGGAACCATTGAGGTAATTGACTTGCTGGAAAAGTAATCGGTGAGAACAACATGACAAAGAAGACCAATACTTGGCTGAATAATTGCGCGAGCATTGGCTGTAGGCTCACAGCAATAGCGTAACCGATAGCAGTGGCCATGACCGTCACCAGTACTCCTGCACCGATCAGCATCGGCCAATGAATGGAAAGCGTAAGGTCATACCGAAGTTGTCCCACAAGTACACCGATTGCTACTCCCGGCAAGGCAATGGCTGACCAGACGGTTAACTCAACGGCAAGCATCAATGACCGTGGCACCGGCAACGAGCGCATGAATTCAAAAGTCCCATCGAGCCGCATGCGTGAGACGGCCTGCGGGACCAGGACGAGCCCGATAGTCAACAAGAGCATTGCAGGAGTTCCAGTTGACAGAAACATCGCGGTGGATTCGTCGATATCTGGAATAACAAATCCGAAACCGATCACAATGCCCGCCCCTAACATCGCTTGGACGACGACGATAAGCGGCAACATTGTACCGACCTGGAGGAGTTCCCACCGCAGTAGCGCAGCAAAACTAGCCCATAGAGTGGCTTTGGGCGGCTCATATGTTCGACGTGGCAAGTTAACCTGCCGTGTAGTCGGATTAGACATCAGCTTCCACCTCATCAAATTGGTTGTGATCTTTATTGGCTGAGGTGTATGCCAAGTAAGCATCCTCGAGGCTGCTGGGAGCGAGGCTATAACCGCCGATGACCTCGTCAGACCTCAACGCATTCGCCCACTTGACAGCTTGAGCAGCGTGCACCGAAGCCAGCGTGAGTATCACATTGCGTCCACGCCGGACACGAGATGCGAAAGGTGGCGGTGTTACTTCTACGGATCCGTTCCGCGTAGGATCAGCTTCCGTGAACGGAAGCTGTAGTTCGAGCCGTAGATCGCTATCTCGAGTGCCACGAATTTCTACCGGTGAACCTGAGGCCACAACTTTACCCTGGTCAAGAATCACCAGCTCATCGACAATCCGTTCCGCCTCGGTGACATTGTGGGTCACCAACAGGACTCCGGCACCTTCGTCAGCGCGACGCCGTACGGCATGCCATAGTAACCTTCGACGTGCAGCATCAACATCGTTGGTCGGCTCATCTAGTACCAACAGCGGGGTGGGTGCGGCAGCAGCCATGGCAAACGCCGTCAGTCTGCGGATGCCACCCGACAGTCCACCACCCTCAGGGAGAGCGCGACGATCAAGATAGGCTTCGATGTCCAACTCCTGTGCCACGGTTCGTGTAGCAGCCTTGGCTTGGGATGTCGACAGGCCTCGAAGACGACAGGCGATCTCGATAGCCGCCCGCGCAGTCAGGCCATCCAGTGGTGCCTGAGATTGTGCTTGAACAGCCACGATGCGGCGGGCTGCCGCAGGGTTGGCAACGGCATCGAGTTCACCAAGACGAATGGTGCCCTCGTCGGGACGCAACAGCCCAATGAGTTGGGAAACTAACGTCGTCTTCCCAGCGCCATTATGCCCCAGCAAACCTACTACTTCGCCCGGAGGGATCCGTAAAGAGATGTTGTCATTGGCCACGACGTGACCGAAGCTACGAGTGAGACCGGTAACGGTAAGTATGTCGTTCATGAAAACCCCTGAGATACCAATGGTATTTACATACTCACAGTATTTGGATACTGATGGAATGTCAATGCATCGTGGGAAACCGCGTTGACGTATGATCGAAACATGATCGATCTGCCCGAACCTCCGTCCCGCCACGAACGTCAGCAACAGACTCGTGCCGCATTGATCGAAGCTGGGCGCGAAGTGTTTGCTGAACTTGGTTATCATGCTGCAAATCTCGATCGCATCGCACGCCAGGCAGGATTTTCCAAGGGTGCGGTTTATTCAAACTTTTCTGGCAAAGCGGCACTGTTTCTAGCCGTCATGGATGCGAACCTCCAGTCAGTATGGTCCCAACCCTGGGGTACCCCAGAGACTTTCCGCAAGGACGTTCCACCCCCGGAAGTCGCAGACGACAAGGAAGAAGCAGAATTAGAAGAACTGATCAGGGGATTCGCACTGGCAACCCTGGAATTCATCGCGGTTGCAGCTCGCGATGAAGAGCTCAGTGGGGAACTACAGCAGCGCATTCAAGATGTCGTCGATCAATACACTGAAGTTGCCAAGACCGCGCGTATTGAACACGATGAACTCTCACCGGAACAAATCGGTACCCTTCTGACGGCTCTGGACCAGGGCTCTGGGCTGCTTCTGCTCGGGGGGACGGATATGCTCGACGACGCCTTATGGAGCGTGGGCATGCAACGCCTGCTCTCCCCGTCCCACGATGATGGCGAGAAATTCAACTCGAGTGCGGCCACTGGAAACGAGGCTGAGAACCATATACAAGAGCGCCTGATGAAAGCTTTGCGGAGAAAGCCGTAGAGACCGCCCCGTCCAGTACTAGCTTCAGAACAAGTAACCAAACAGTAATATGTTGGGGCAGACTTGAAGGTGTTGCCGTGTCCGCTTATCTACAACTTGTACAACGCCTGGGGTTCCTCACCACGAGCCCTTCGACCCGGACACCTTCAGGTTGGAGATCACCCTCCCTGACTACTATGACTATCACCGGGCAGACGCACCAATATGGGCCATACGGTCGTCCAGAAGTCGCAATCTGCCAGTATCGGTCATCACCCAGGTTCCACTACTGCCAGTGAGCCAAATAATTATCACTTTAAAGCTCGGCCCGACAGGCTCTCCAGCGTATCCTGAATCACATGGACATTAATTGGCTCCCGGAGACGCTCGGCACCGAAGCCGTCCTGCTGGTATGTTCATTCGTGCTGTCCGGCATTATCGGCCTGGAAAGAGAACTTCGCCAGAAATCTGCCGGCGCGCGTACACACATTCTTGTGGGTATGGGGTCAGCCCTATTCACTCTGGTGTCCGCTTATGGGTTTACTCACGTGCTAGGCGACGACGTCGTGCTTGATCCGTCTCGTATAGCGGCACAGATTGTCACCGGCATCGGCTTTCTTGGTGCCGGTGTAATTTTCGTTCGACGTAATATCATTTCTGGACTCACAACCGCTGCATCCGTATGGGTAACGGCCGCGGTGGGGATGGCCTGTGGTGCCGGTATGCCGGTTCTTGCAGCGCTGACCGTAGCACTCTATTTATTGGCTGTGACGCTTTTGACGGCGCTTATTCGTCGGCTCCCATCGCAGCAACGCTCTGAGATTTATCGCGTTCGCTACACCGATGGGCGGGGTGTGCTTCGTGACATCTTACAGGCCGCAACCGACGCCGGTTATGGCATGGCACTGTCAGAAACCAGACGGGATCGTACACACGACGGTTATGTTGTGGATGCAAAAATTGAATTCACCCACGGCAAGCAGCGCCCGCCAGAATCAATATTTCGCAAGCTCTCAGAACTCAATGGAGTTATCGAAGTCACAGCAGAAGACCAAGA
>JAJUIX010000134.1 GCA_029267455.1 Enteractinococcus sp.
CGGCGCCCCAGAAGACGTCGCCGAGGTGGTCAAGATTGTCCACGACCTCCAATCCGTGGCGCGTGCCGGTACAACGGTTGATCCCGAAATTATTGAGGCCACCATCGAAGGTGTTCGAGCCTTTCAACAGCACGAGATGGGTGCCCTCCCGGCCGAGCTGATTGTCTCTGCCCAGGGCAAGAAGATTCGCCCGAAAACTGACAACCAAAAGGCCTACGTGCACGCCATCAATACCAATACGGTGGTCTTCGGGATCGGGCCGGCCGGAACGGGGAAAACGTATTTGGCCATGGCGAAAGCCGTCCAGGCGCTGCACACCCGGCAAGTCAACCGTATTATCTTAACCCGTCCTGCCGTTGAAGCCGGCGAATCTCTGGGATATCTGCCGGGGACCCTGAGCGAAAAGATTGATCCGTATCTGCGACCCCTCTACGATGCCCTCCACGAGATGGTCGAACCCGAAACGATCCCACATCTGATCGAAGTAGGCACGATTGAGGTCGCGCCGTTGGCATACATGCGCGGTCGGACACTCAATGACGCGTTCATTATCTTGGATGAAGCCCAAAACACCTCGGCAGAACAGATGAAAATGTTCTTGACGCGGTTGGGCTTCAATTCCCACATGGTCATTACCGGTGACGCCTCGCAAGTGGACTTACCCCGCGGGACTGACTCAGGACTGGCCCAGGCGGTGGACTTTTTGGCGGGCATTGACGACATCGCCATCATCGAGCTGGACTCCTCCGACGTCGTTCGTCACAACCTCGTTTCCAAAATCGTTGACGCGTATGACCGACATCAGCCGGAACCCACTCGGCCCCAACGGTCAGGACGGAATCGAAACCGATAACACCCATGGCAATAGAAGTACTCAACGAAACCGCATACGACCTCGACATGCAGCGTGTGGTCAATCTTGGCAAATACCTCTACAAGAACCTCCACATCGCGCCCGAATCCGAACTTGCCGTGGTCTTTGTTGACAACGATGCGATGAGTCAGCTGCACCAAGAATGGATGGGCCTGGACGGCCCCACCGACGTCATGAGCTTTCCCATGGACGAACTGCGCCCCGGCACCCAGCAAGAGCCGGCTCAAGGGCTGCTGGGCGATATCGTCATTAGTCCACAAGTCGCCGCCGAACACGCCCAAGTCGGCGGCCACACCGTTGCCGATGAAATTGCCCTGTTGGTCACTCACGGACTCCTGCACCTGTTGGGCTACGATCACCATGACGAAGACGAAAAACAGGACATGTTCACCCTACAAACTCAGCTGCTCAAGCAGTTCCTTGGGTATGAGCCGCCGCAACTGCACGATGATGGAGAATAACCAACCGTGGCCGTCCCCATAACTCTGGCACTGCTGTTCCTACTCAGCTTCGCATTAACCTGGGTCTTATCCCTAGCCGAATCGGCGTTCGACTACCTGTCATACCGCGAAGCCGAAGCCATCGTGGCCAAACGCCCCGGAAACCCTGTGCTGCAGGTCATGGACCGGCTCGCAGAACACCAGCTGGCCGTTCGTTTTTGGAACACTGTCTTCATGGCTGCCACCGCTGTGCTCCTGACGGTTTTCCTGGACTACTTCGTCAATAACGTATGGATATCCGCTGCCGGCGGCATCGTGCTCATGGCCGTCATTACGCTGCTCAGTTCAATGCGCAGCCCGGTGCGCCTGGGCGCCAAACACTATGAAACCTCAGCACAAAGCACCGCCTGGTTGGTGCGGTTACTGACCGTTGTGCTCGGCCCGATACCATCGCTCTTTATCAACGAAGCCGAAACCGAACACGATGACGACAGCGACGAGCCGGACCTAGAAGAAAAACACTTTAGGGAATACGTTTCCCGGGCCTCTAAAGCTGACGTGTTGGAAGACGATGAAGCCGAGATGATCCAATCTGTCTTCGAAATGGACGACACCCTGGTGCGCGCCATCATGGTGCCACGCACGGACGTGGTGTGGTTAGATTCCGGCACAACGCTAGAAGAGGCGACCAATGTGTTCATTGAGTCGGGTTATTCCCGTATCCCGCTCATCGGAGAAAGCCCCGACGACGTCCTGGGCATCATCTTTCTCAAAGACATTGTGCGCGCCGTCCACACTAATCGTTTGACCGCCGACGATGAAGTCGATGTTCTGGCCCGCGAAATTCGCGTCGTTCCAGAATCAAAATCCGTTTGGGACCTGCTGCAAGAACTTCAACTCGAAGCCGTTCATGCCGCGATCGTGGTCGATGAATATGGTGGAACCGCCGGGCTTGTCACGCTCGAAGACCTTATCGAAGAACTTGTCGGTGACATCTCCGATGAATATGACGACATCGAAAGTGCCGACATTATCCCGCAGCCCAACGGCGAATTTCTTGTCAACGCCTCGATGTCCGTCACCGACTTCTCTGAAGCCTTCAATCTTTTCCTTGATGATGATGAAGACGTTGATACCGTGGGCGGTTTATTTGCGAAAAGTTTAGGTAAGATTCCGACGGTAGGATCGGTGACTGAGATCGAAAATCTCACCCTGACCGTTGCCTCCCTAGCCGGCAAACGAAACCGCGTGGACACGATTCGCGTCGCAGTCCATACCCCATCCGAGGAGACCACATCATGATGCCAACCGAATTTCCGGAACATTACCGTTCTGGATTCGTCAGTCTTGTCGGACGACCCAACGCCGGAAAATCCACGCTGACGAACGCCATGGTTGGTTCGAAGGTCGCCATCACCTCGTCCAAACCACAAACAACCCGACGCGTCATTCGCGGCATCGTCACAACCGAGGACTACCAGCTCATACTGGTGGATACCCCCGGGCTGCACCGACCCAGGACTTTGCTGGGAGAACGGCTTAATGACCTGGTGGCCGAAACGCTGTCCGGGATGGATGCGGTGGCCCTGTGTATCCCGGCCAATGAAAAGATTGGACCAGGAGACCGGTTCATCACCGAGCAGCTCGCTACTTTGAGGAAGACGCCGGTGATCGCACTGGTGACCAAAGTTGATACGGTCACCAGGGGAGTGCTGGCAGATCAGCTCATCGCCGTCCAGCAGCTCGGCGAAGAAGTACTGACTCCCGAAAGCGGTGAAGGCTTCGCGGAAATCGTACCCGTTTCGGTCAAAGGTGACATCCAAGTCGATACGGTCCTCGACGTCCTCACCAAATATCTTCCACCATCGCCGGCACTCTATCCCGATGGCGAAATCACCGACGAACCCGACGATGTGATGATCGCGGAGCTCATTCGGGAAGCGGCGCTCGAAGATGTTTTCGACGAACTGCCGCACTCGTTGGCGGTGGTGGTCACCGAAATGGGCCTGCGCGAAGGTGCGGCCGACGAGGATCCCATAACCGATATCTACGCCGAAATTTATGTGGAACGCGATAGTCAAAAGGGCATCATCATCGGCAAAGGTGGTCAACAGCTTCGGAGGATCGGGCGTCGCGCACGCAAGAACATTCAAGAACTGTTAGGCACCCGGGTCTACCTTGATCTGGTCGTCAAAGTAGCCAAAGAATGGCAGCGCAATCCCAAGTACATGAACCGTTTGGGCTTTTAACTCGTGGAATGCTAGGCTAACCACATGCATCGCCTCCAGAGCACCCCAGCCCACGGTCCGAACCGTGTTCTTTTTGGTGCTCTTTTCGGCCTACGTGCTCTACTAGGTCTTCTCCTACCGTGCCGTAGCGGGGCCTAGGTTCTTCAAACATACGCTTTGAATGCCAGGTAGGGTCGTACCCCGTTACGGAGCGAAACTCACGGCCTGCCACCGGTTCGAAATGAATACTCACAGACCGGTTTGTCATCATTGGTCCGCTAAACTCAGCACCGGACCAGGCAGTCAAAGAACGAGGAAAGACTTTGCGCAAATTTCAGCAACCATCCGGCATGAACTTCAAAAAATACGTGCCCTTCGAACAACAAATTGCCGTTGATCTGCCCGACCGTACCTGGCCGGATAAGGTCATTACTCAAGCGCCTCGTTGGTGCGCCGTCGATCTGCGCGATGGGAACCAAGCCCTGGTCAACCCCATGGATCCAGTTCGCAAAATGGCGATGTTCGAGCTGCTGGTCGAGATGGGATACAAAGAGATCGAAGTTGGGTTCCCCTCGGCATCCCAAACTGACTACGACTTCGTTCGTCAGCTCATCGACGAAGACCGCATCCCAGAAGACGTGCACATTCAGGTCCTGACACAATCACGTGAGCACTTGATCGAGCGCACCTACGAAGCCATTGAGGGCGCTCCACGTGCCATCGTGCACCTGTACAATTCCACTTCCGTGCTGCAACGTCGCGTAGTATTCCGCGAAGATAAATCCGGCATCATCGACATCGCCACCCGAGGTGCGATGCTGTGCCGCAAATACGAAGAACAACTGACCGATACCGAAGTGGTTTACCAGTACTCCCCGGAATCCTTCACCGGCACCGAACTGGAATTCGCAGCCGAAATTTCGAACCGTGTGGCCGAAGTCCTCGAGGCTTCGACGGATCGTCAAATGATCCTCAACCTGCCGGCCACCGTGGAAATGTCCACGCCGAACCGCTATGCCGACCAGATCGAATGGATGCACCGCAATATTGACAACCGAGACGCCATTATTTTGTCGCTGCATCCCCACAATGACCGGGGGAGCGGTGTGGC